>NZ_JAGUUD010000010.1:0-136091 GCF_020177535.1 Paraburkholderia sp. XV
TTCTTTGCGGCGGCAAAGAAAAGTAGGTGCCGCCCCGCACAGGGGCGACGCGTGGGGCACACTAACGAATCGCGGATGCCAGCACACGCACAAGCAAACCAAAACGAACGGCTGCGCCGCGAAGGCGCCAACAGGGCTGCCATAGCAAAGACCAAAACACCAAACGGGCAACGCACAAAGCGGGGGGAGGAGAAAAGCGCGGCAACCAGCGAACGGACAATCCCCCTCGCGCCGCGAGCCGAAACCAGAACCAAACCCAGAACCAAACCAAAACCCCACGCACCGTGTACGCAACAACACGCACCGTAGTAGCGCATCGTCCCCCTCCGCGCTACGATGACATCGACAACCGAGCGCCATCGCAGTGCGCGTTCCCAGTGCATCCACCGCGCGCAGCGCACAAATCCCGAATGGCATAACGCTTGCTTGATCGAGATTGAAAAACCGAATGCGCAGCGCATTCGCCTTCTATCCGACAAAAAGAGTGGGGCGTAACATGCGATGCTATGACGAGATGCGTCAGTTCGATGACGCCGTGCGGCCGCATTATCAGCGGTTCGAACGCTGGCTCGTGCAGCAGGGCAGCGAGGCAATCGAGAGAAAGCGGGCCGAAGCCGATCTGCTGTTTCGCCGCGTCGGTATCACGTTCGCCGTCAATGGCGATCTGTCAGGCACCGAGCGGCTCATCCCGTTCGATCTGATCCCGCGCATCATCCCGCGCGGCGAGTGGCAAACGCTCGAAGCCGGCCTCCGGCAGCGCGTCCAGGCACTCAACCTCTTTATCCACGACGTCTATCACGACCGTAACATCGTCCGCGCCGGCATCGTGCCCGCCGATCAGGTCTACACCAACGCGCAATACCGGCCGGAAATGCAGGGCGTAGACGTGCCGCTCGCCGTCTATGCGCACATCGCAGGCGTCGACGTCGTGCGGGCCGGCGAGAACGGCGAGTTCTACGTGCTCGAAGACAATCTGCGCGTGCCGTCGGGCGTGTCGTACATGCTCGAGAACCGCAAGATGATGATGCGGCTCTTCCCCGAACTGTTCGTGCAGAACCGCATCGCGCCCGTTGCGCACTATCCCGATCTGCTGCTCGACACGTTGCGCTCGGTGGCGCCCGAAGGCGTCGACGATCCCGTCGTCGTCGTGCTGACGCCCGGCATGTACAACTCCGCCTACTTCGAGCACACCTTCCTCGCCCAGCAGATGGGCGTCGAACTAGTGGAAGGCAAGGATCTCTTCGTCGACGACAACTACGTGTTCATGCGCACCACGCAAGGGCCGCGGCGCGTGGACGTCATATATCGGCGGGTCGACGACGACTTTCTCGATCCGCTCGCGTTCCGCCCGGATTCGGCGCTCGGCGTGCCGGGGCTGCTGACGGCTTATCGCGCGGGGCGCGTGGCGCTTGCGAACGCGATGGGCACAGGTATCGCCGACGACAAGTCGATCTATCCGTACGTGCCCGACATGATCGAGTTCTATCTGGGCGAAAAGCCGATCCTCAACAACGTGCCGACCTACCAGTGCCGCAAGCCGGACGACCTCGCCTACACGCTCGCGCATCTGCCCGAACTTGTCGTCAAGGAAGTACATGGCGCAGGCGGTTACGGGATGCTCGTCGGGCCGGCGTCGACGTCCGCGGAAATCGAGGCGTTCCGCCAGCGGCTGATCGAAAAGCCCGCCGGCTACATCGCGCAGCCGACGCTCGCGCTGTCCGCCTGCCCGACCTTCGTCGAAGCGGGTATCGCGCCGCGCCATATCGACCTGCGTCCGTTCGTCCTGTCGGGCAAGACGGTGACGATGTGCGCGGGCGGCCTCACGCGCGTCGCGTTGCAGGAGGGCTCGCTGGTCGTCAACTCGTCGCAGGGAGGCGGTACCAAAGACACCTGGATGGTCGACTGACCACGTCCGACCGATTTTCCGAAGCGCCCGCATCCCGCGATGCGGGCGCACAGCCGACAAACCACGGGCAACCCGGCGCGCTTCGCGTCACACGGCGACGAGAGCGCGTCCAATCAACACGGAAAGCCGACATGCTGAGCCGCACCGCCGATCATCTGTTCTGGATGGCCCGTTATATGGAGCGCGCCGAGAATACCGCGCGCATGCTCGACATCAACCTGAAGGCGCAACTGCTGCCGCAGACGCCCGAGCAGGAGGAGCGCACGCAGCGCTCGGTGTTGCGCATCTCCGAGCTTGAGCACGCGTTCGCGCAGCGCTACGACGAGCCGACCCGCGAGAACGTGCTCGATTTCATGGTGGCCGATCCGACCAACCCGTCGAGCATTCATTCGTGTCTGCAGGCAGCCCGCGAAAACGCGCGTGCGGTGCGCGGCACGTTGACGACGGAATGGTGGGAAACGATCAACGATACCTGGCTCGAATTCAACGAGCGCACCGCGCACGGCGAGGTGGCGAACAACCTGTCGGCGCTGTTCGAATGGGTGAAGTTCCGCTCGCATCTGTCGCGCGGCGTGACGATCGGCACCGCGTTGCAGGACGACGCGTTCTTCTTCACGCAGCTCGGCACCTTTCTCGAACGTGCCGACAACACGGCGCGCATTCTCGACGTGCGCTTCGCCGACGCCGAACCGAACTCGCGCGAGGCTGCCCGGCAACTCGAAGACTTCTATTACTGGACGTCCATTCTGAGTTCGGTGTCGGCGCTGGAGATCTATCGCAAGGTGTATCGCGATGTCGTGACGCCCGCGCGCGTCGTCGAACTGATGATCCTGAATTCGCAGATGCCGCGCTCGCTGCTGGCGTCTCTCGATGGCGTCTGCGAAAACCTCGCGATGCTGCGCACGCAGGGCTCGAATCAATGCGAGCGTTTTGCGGGCAAGCTGCGCGCCGAACTGCTTTACTCGGATATCCGGCAGATTTTCGAAACCGGTCTGCATGCGTGGCTCACGCAGTTTCTCGCCCGCGTGTTCGAACTCGGCAACATGGTCGCGCGCACGTACCTGATGCTGCCCGTTGCCTGATGGAGTGCCCTCAATGTTTCTCACGATCCGCCACGACACCTTCTACCGCTACGAATCGACGGTCCATTACTCGATCCAGCAATTGCGCCTCACGCCGTCGAGCGGCGCTTCACAGATCGTGCGGCGCTGGACGCTCGATGCGCCCGGCAAACTCGATTCGACCTTCGACGCCTATGGCAACGTGCTGCACACGCTCGTGCTCAACAAGCAGCACGACGAGATACGCGTGCACGTGTCGGGCGAAGTCGACACGTTTGCGTTGATCGACGGCCGGCTCGGCGACGATGCGGGCGCGATTCCGCTCGAGCATTTCACCTGCGCGACACGCTTGACCGACTGCGACCCTGCGATTCGCGAACTGGCGGCGTCCGTGCCGTCGCTCGACAAGCCGGCTGCGCTGATTGCGCTGGCGGAGAAGATCATCGACCGGGTGCAGTTCGAGACGGGCGCGACAGGCGTGACGAGCACGGCGTCGCAAGCGCTCGCGCTCGGCAAGGGCGTTTGCCAGGACCACGCGCATCTGATGCTCGCGTGCTGCCGCGCGCGCGGCATTCCGGCGCGCTATGTGAGCGGCTATATCGAACCGGGCGACGTCGAGCATGCGGCGAGTCACGCGTGGGTCGATGTGTGGCTCGCGGGGACCGGCTGGATTTCCGTCGACGTCACGCACGCCGCGTTCGCCAGCGAGATGTATTGCCGGCTCGCGGCGGCGCGCGACTATGAAGCGGCGTCGCCCGTGCGCGGACGGCGCATCGGCGGACTGGAAGAAACGCTCGATGTGTCCGTTGCCGTGAAGGCGCAGGAACAGTCGCCGCAGTAAGAAGCAAGCCGCGAAACCTGGGGTCTGTTTGGGCACATATCGGCTGCAGCGTGCGAGGCGCGCGCATTACAATGGCAGCGTCCCGCGGCGCTGCCCGCGGCCTGTGCCATTTTCCGGCTCGCCCAACCGTTCGTACGGGGCAGCCGTCTGGATTCCTGTCATGACTTACTGTGTGGCGATGTGCGTCGATGAAGGGCTCGTGTTCCTGTCGGATACGCGGACCAATGCGGGCGTCGATCACATCAGCACCGCGCGCAAGATGTCGGTGTTCGAAGAGCCCGGCGAACGCATGCTGGTGCTGCTCGGCGCGGGCAACCTGTCGCTCACGCAGGCCGTGCTGCACGAGTTGTCCGAACCGTCCGGGCCTTCCGGCTCGTCAAAGCCCACGCTCTGGACCGTGCCGACCATGGCCGACGCCGCGCGCGTGGTCGGTCAGGCCGTGCGCGACGTGCACCTGCGCGAGGCGAACGCGCTGCAGGAATTCGGCGTCGACTTCAATTGCAGTTTCATTCTCGGCGGACAGATCCGTGAGAACGCGGAGAACGGCAACGGCGCCGGACAACCGCGGCCGCGTCTGTTCATGATCTACGCGGCGGGCAACTTCATCGAATCGTCGCGCGTGAACCCGTATTTTCAGATCGGCGAGTCGAAGTACGGCAAGCCGATCATCGACCGTGTTCTCGTGCCGTCCACGCCGCTCGACGAGGCCGCCAAGTGCGCGCTGATCTCGATGGACTCGACGCTGCGCTCGAACCTCTCGGTCGGGCTGCCGCTCGATCTGCTCGTCTATGAGAAAGATGCGCTGAAGGTGACGCGCTTCGTGTCGATCGATCAGGACAACGCCTACTATCAGATGATCCATCGCACGTGGGGCGAACGGCTTCGGCAGGTGTTCGGCGAGATTCCCGATCCCGACTGGCAAGTCACGGGCGACGTGCCGCAGAACGGGCATGTCGGCGAGATGGTGCTGTACCGGCCGCCTGGCGAGTTGCATGCGGACGCACAGCGCGGCACGCCGGGTGTCGACGAGCGGCCCGCCCAGACGCTCGCGCAAGCCGACAAGCCTAAAACACGCGGCTGATCACGCCGGCACGGCGCGCCCGCTTCGGGACGCAGCCACTTTTTCCACTGCAGCAATGAAAAAAGCCAGCGTTGGCTTGCGCCGCTGCTGGCTTCAGAGTACGGCTCGACGTCTCGAGCCGTGCGTCATATTGTTCTATTAGAACTTGTGACGGATACCCAGGCTGATGATTTCCTGGTTGCTCGAACCGGCCTGGTAGCCGTACGAACCAACCGATGCGCCTGCGTCGATGATTGCGCCACCGTTGCTCGCATCGCGCTGATGGCCGCTTGCGTGCTGGTATGCGCCAACCAGGTACAGGTCGGTGCGCTTCGACAGGTTGTAGTCGCCGCCCAGCGAAACCTGGTGGTAGTTCGCCGACGTGTCGCCAGCGGCGTGCGTGTAGATGTAGCCGAGGCCGATCAACATGGCCGGCGTGACCTGGTAGCCAGCGTACGCGCCTGCAACGTGGAACTTCTCTTGTTCGGCGAAGCCAGCACCCGAGAACGCATCCGGCTTGTATTGCGCGAAGCTGTAACGGATGTTGAACGTGAACGGACCCGTCACGTATTGCGCGGCTGCCGACGTGATGTCGATTGCCTTAGCCGTCGAGTAGAACTGGTTGACGTTCGAGCCGTCGAACGTGCCGTCCGACGTCACGCCCGTGCCCCACGTACCAGCGCGGCCAGCGATCGTGTTGGCGTTCGACATGTGGAAGTAGCCAGCTGCAACGCTGAACGGACCGCCCGCCCACGTTGCTGCGCCTGCCCACGACTGACCAGCGCCCGTTGCGCCAGCGACGCCGCCCAGAGCGTACATGCCTTCGAACTGGAAGCCGCTCCACACCGGCGAAACGTACTTGATGGCGTTGTTCGTACGCGAGCTGTTGTCGTTGTTGTCAACGTCGCCCGGCGTCGTGAACGTGCTGCCGAAGTAGTTGTCAGCCGTCAGCGGCTGAACCAGGTCGACCAGCGGGTCGTACTGGCGGCCAACCGTGAACGTACCGTATGCGTCGTGCGTCACACCGACATATGCCTGGCGGCCGAACAGCTTCGTGCCCGTGCCGTACGAACCCATCTTGCCGTTGTTCGGGTTGAAGCCGCTTTCCAGTTGGAAGATTGCCTTCAGGCCACCGCCGAGGTCTTCCGTACCCTTCACGCCCCAGCGGCTACCTTGCAGGTTGCCCGCTGCGAGCTGCCACAGGTTGTCGTTCGCCGGATTGGCGTTGTGAACATACTGGATCGAGTCATCGATCAAGCCATAGAGCGTCACGCTGCTTTGTGCATGTGCTGCGCCTGCAGCGCCGAGCAGTGCCAGCGAGAGCGTCGACAGTGCGATTCGTTTCATCCATTTCTCCACGCAGATGATTGGTTATCGTTGTTGCGAAACGGAGAATAGCGCAGTGTCTCGAAGTGTAAGAACTGAAAAAAATTAAGGTGTATCGAAAAACCGACAGCCCGGTAGAAGCCTTGTATCGCAAGCATGTCAACGATTGTTTCTGTTTCAGCAATATTGAATCTTTGATCGAGGATTATTGTTCTTTTTATGACAGTGATCGACGGCATCGGTACGATTTACGCCATCGGGCGCGTGTTTCGTGTAAGAAAGTTGTCTAGTCGGGTGCGGAAATTTCCGCTTCCACATTAAGCGGTCGCAAACGCCGCGAGCGCTCAGCTTGACGGTTCGGGTAGACAGTTTCGGGCGGATGTGATCGCCGCGGGCCGGTGCTTTGAAGCGGACGCTTAACGGCTGGCGTTGCCGGAAGGCGGCGTTTCGGCATCGTTCGAGGCGTTGCGGCGCCGGGCGAATGCGGCCAGGGCCATCGCGGTGCTGGCCGCGATCAGCATCGACTCCCATGGATGCCGCCGGACGTAGCGGTCCGCCGCGACGGCCCTGCGTCTTGCTTCGACGATCGTCACGGCGGCGGCGTGGGTCGCCTGCGTTTCGGCCTTGACGACCGACTTGCCGATCGACACGGCCTTGCCGATGCCCGCGTCATGCTTCGCCAGCAGTGTCGTTGCAAGGGAGGGACGCGGTGCCGGCGGGGTGGCAGAGGCAGACGGCGGCGGGCCGCCTGTTGCGCCGCTTATCGGGCCGCGTCTTGCATCAGTTGCCACCGTCGATGCGGCCAGCACGGACGCCAGCATCGCGCGGCTGCCCGGTGGCGTGGCGGGCGCCAGGCCCCAGGCGCCGCGCGGATCGTGCATGCGGCCGCGCGCGGCGGAGAACTCCGCGCCGAGCAGCAGCACCACCGCCGAGAAGTACAGCCACATCAGCAGCACGGCGAGCGAGCCGGCCGCGCCGAACGAGTTGGCCATGCCGGCATGCGCGAGGTAGAGCGCGAAGAGCTTCTTGCCCGCCGAGAACAGCGCGGCCGCCACCGTCCCGCCGACCAGCGCGTCGCGCCAGCGCACGGGCGCATCGGGAAGAAACTTGAGCAGCGCGGCGAACGCGACCGCGAGCACCATCCAGCCGACGGCCAGTTGCAGCAGATTGCCGATCACCACGTACGGCGAGTCGCCCCAGATCCAGTTGCCGATAAACGTGATCGCCGTGTCGAGCACCAGCGACACGATCAGCAGGAACGCCACGCCGAGCACGAGGCCGAACGAGATCAGCCGCACGCGCACCAGCGCGAACACGCTCGACGCGCGCGGCGTCACCGACGGCCAGACAATATTGAGCGCGCTATTCAACGACGAGAAGGTCGCGGACGCGCCCACCGCCAGCAGCACGAACGAGATGATGGCCGCCACGCCGCCCGCGCCGCCGCTGCGATGCGCGTTCTGTACGATCGTCGTGACGGCGGCAGCGGCGTCGTTGCCGAGCACGCTATGCACCTGTCGGAACAATTCGCCGCGTGCGGCTTCCGCGCCGAAGAACCAGCCGGAGACGGCGATCACCATCACGAGCGTGGGCGCGAGCGAGAACGCCGCGTAGAACGCGATGCTCGCGGCCATGGCCGCGCAGCGGTTTTCGGAGAACTGCCGCAACGCGCCGACAGCCCACGACGCCTGCTTCTTCGCGACCGTTTGCAGCTTGTCGGCTGACAGTGAGTCGAGTTCCATGGCGGTCCTTCATGACGAGGGTTGATACGTCGCACGCACAATGCGCATACACAACGCATGGCATCGCGGATTCATCGCGCGTCGTGACGCGCGCCAGGGGCATGCCGCTGACAATGGTATTACGCAAGCGTCATGCCCATCTCCCTATGCGAGTACAACAGAAGCGGGCAACAAGATTGTGCTACGTCGAGTCATCGAGCATGGATCGTGCTGCGCATCGTGTTTCCTCTGCTTACGAACGTCCGGAAACGACTTATACTTTTTTCACCTCCCCACAAATAGAACCAGAGGCGATCATGTTGCAAATGTCCCGCCGTCAGTTCCTGAAAGTGACGGCAAGCACGCTGGCCGGATCGAGTTTGGCCCTGATGGGCTTCTCACCGGAACCCGCGCTCGCCGAAGTCCGACAGTACAAACTGGCTCGTACCACCGAAACGCGCAACACGTGTCCTTATTGCTCCGTCGGCTGCGGCATCCTGATGTACGGCCTCGGCGACGGCGCGAAGAACGCGACCGCCAGCATCATCCACATTGAAGGCGACCCGGACCACCCGGTCAATCGCGGCACGCTGTGCCCGAAAGGGGCGAGCCTGATCGACTTCATCCATAGCCCGAGCCGTCTGAAGTATCCCGAGTATCGGGCTGCCGGTTCCGATCAGTGGCAACGCATCTCGTGGAACGACGCGCTCGACCGCATCGCGAAGCTGATGAAGGAAGACCGCGACGCGAATTTCGTCGAAAACACGCCCGACGGCAAGAAGGTCAACCGCTGGCTGACCACGGGCATGCTGGCGGCCTCGGCGGGCAGCAACGAGGTCGGCTATCTGACGCACAAGACTGTGCGCAGCATGGGGATGCTCGCGTTCGACAACCAGGCGCGTGTCTGACATGGCCCGACGGTGGCAGGTCTTGCCCCGACGTTTGGCCGTGGAGCGATGACGAACCATTGGGTCGACATCAAGAACGCGGACGTGATTCTGGTGATGGGCGGCAATGCAGCCGAGGCGCACCCGTGCGGTTTCAAATGGGTGACCGAGGCGAAGGCGCACAACAAGGCGAAGCTGATGGTCGTCGATCCGCGCTTTACGCGCACGGCTTCCATCGCGGACTTCTATGCGCCGATCCGCACGGGCACGGACATCGCGTTCCTGGGCGGTGTGATCAACTATCTGCTGACCAATGACAAGATCCAGCACGAGTACGTGAAGAACTACACGGACATGCCGTTTATCGTCCGTGAAGACTTTGCGTTCAACGACGGTATCTTCTCTGGCTACGACGCGAACGCGCACAAGTACGCAGACAAATCGACGTGGGATTACGAGCGCGGCGACGACGGGTTCGTCAAGGTCGACATGACGCTGCAGAATCCGCGCTGCGTGTACAACCTGCTCAAGCAGCACTATTCGCGCTATACGCCCGAGATGGTCGAAAAGACCTGCGGCACGCCGAAAGACAAATTCCTGCACGTCTGCGAGACGCTCGCCACCACGGCGACGCCCGGCCGCGCGGGCACGATTCTCTATGCGCTCGGCTGGACGCATCATTCGATCGGCGCGCAGATGATCCGCACGGGCGCGATGGTGCAACTGCTGCTGGGCAATATCGGCATCGCGGGCGGCGGGATGAACGCATTGCGCGGCCACTCGAACATTCAGGGGTTGACGGACCTGGGCCTGATGTCGAATTTGCTGCCCGGCTACATGACGCTGCCGAACGAGCCGGAACAGGATTTCGACGCCTATATCAAGAAGCGCGCAGCGCAGCCGCTGCGGCCCAACCAGTTGAGCTACTGGAAGAATTACCGCGCCTTCCACGTGAGCATGATGAAGTCCTGGTGGGGCGACGCCGCGACGGCCGACAACAACTGGGGCTTCGACTATTTGCCGAAGCTCGACAAGCCGTACGATCTGCTGCAGACCATCGAGCTGATGTACCAGGGCAAGATGAACGGCTACATCTGCCAGGGCTTCAATCCGCTCGCGGCCGCGCCGAACAAGGCAAAGACGTCGGCGGCCCTGGCGAAGCTGAAGTGGCTCGTCATCATGGACCCGCTGGCAACGGAAACGTCCGAATTCTGGAAGAACCACGGCGAATACAACGACGTCGATGCATCGAAGATCCAGACGGAAGTGTTCCGGCTGCCGACCACCTGCTTCGCCGAAGAACGGGGTTCGCTCGTGAGTTCGAGCCGCGTGCTGCAATGGCACTGGCAGGGCGTGGAAGGCCCGGGCGAGGCGCGCAGCGATCTGGAAATCATGTCGGGCCTCTTCCTGCGCATGCGCCGCGCGTACAAGGAGCAGGGCGGCAAGTATCCCGATCCCATCGTCAACCTGAACTGGACGTATGCGCATCCTGACAGTCCCACGCCCGAAGAGATCGCGATGGAGTTCAGCGGCAAGGCGCTCGCGGACCTGCCCGATCCCAAAGATCCCGCCAAGGTGCTCGTCAAGAAGGGCGACCAGTTGGCCGGTTTCGCGCAACTGAAGGACGACGGCACGACGGCGAGCGGCTGCTGGATCTTCTGTGGCGCGTGGACCCAGAACGGCAACCAGATGGGCCGGCGCGACAACAGCGACCCGACGGGCATTGGCCAGACGCTCGGCTGGGCGTGGGCGTGGCCGGCGAACCGGCGGGTGCTGTACAACCGCGCGTCGTGCGACCTGAACGGCAAGCCGTTCGACCCGAAACGCAAGCTGATCGCGTGGAACGGCACGAGCTGGAGCGGGCCCGACATTCCCGACTACAAAATCGATGAGGCGCCTGAAAACGGCATGGGACCGTTCATCATGAATCCCGAAGGCGTCGCGCGTTTCTTCGCACGCGACGGGATGAACGAAGGGCCTTTCCCCGAGCACTACGAACCGTTCGAAACACCGCTCGGCTACAACACGTTCCATCCGGACAATCCGCTGGCGACGAACAATCCGGCTGCGCGCGTGTTCCCGGACGACCGCAAGGCGTTCGGCAAGGCGGCCAGTTTTCCGCATACGGCGACCACCTATCGTCTGACGGAACACTTCCACTTCTGGACCAAGCATGCGCGCCTGAACGCGATCATCCAGCCGCAGCAGTTCGTCGAAATCGGCGAGGACCTCGCCAGGCAGGTCGGCGTGGTGGCGGGCGACCGCGTGAAGGTGTCGAGCAATCGCGGGTACATCATCGCCGTGGCCGTCGTGACGAAACGGATCAAGCCGCTGATGATCGACGGCAAGAAGGTGCAGACGGTCGGCATTCCGTTGCATTGGGGTTTCAAGGGGCTCACCAAGCCGGGCTACATCACTAACACGTTGACGCCTGTCGTGGCCGACGCGAATTCGCAGACACCGGAATTCAAGTCGTTCCTCGTGAAGGTCGAGAAGGCATAGGGGAGGCGTCATGGCATTTCAATCGCTTGATATCAGACGCATCTCCGCCACGACCGTGCAGCCGACGTCGGTGCGCGAGCCCGTCACCGGGGAAGTCGCGAAGCTGATCGATGTGACCAAGTGCATCGGCTGCAAGGCGTGCCAGACGGCGTGCATGGAGTGGAACGACCTGCGCGACGAGGTCGGCATCACGACGGGCGTCTACGACAATCCGCGCGACCTCACCGAGCATTCATGGACGGTGATGCGCTTCACCGAGTACGAGAACCCGAAAGGCGATCTGGAGTGGCTGATCCGCAAGGACGGCTGCATGCACTGCGAAGATCCCGGTTGCCTGAAGGCGTGTCCGTCACCGGGCGCGATCGTGCAGTACACGAACGGCATCGTGGATTTCCACGAGGAGAACTGCATTGGCTGCGGCTACTGCATTGCCGGCTGCCCGTTCAATATTCCGCGCTTATCGAAGGCCGATCATCGCGTCTACAAGTGCACGCTCTGCTCGGATCGCGTCGGCGTGGGCCAGGAGCCGGCGTGCGTGAAGACGTGCCCGACGGGCGCGATCGTGTTCGGCACCAAGGTCGACATGATCCAGCACGCGGAGGAGCGCATCGTCGACCTGAAGGAGCGCGGCTTCGAGCACGCCGGACTGTATAACCCGGCGGGCGTGGGCGGCACGCACGTGATGTACGTGCTGCATCACGCGGATCAGCCGTCGCTCTATCACGGCCTGCCCGACGATCCGCACATCAGTCCCTTCGTGAAGCTGTGGAAGGGCGTCGCCAAGCCGCTCGCCGTCGCGGTGATGGCGCTGACGGCGCTGGCGGGCTTCTTCCACTACACGCGCGTCGGTCCGAACGAAGTCAGCGACGAAGACGAAGACGCCGCCCGCAACGCCGCGCGCGATATCCGCGAACGGCGCGAGCACAAGCCCGAGGAGCCCGTCAAATGAAACATCATCGGCATGAGAACCCGGACCTGATCGTGCGCTATACGCCTAACGAGCGCACGAATCACTGGATCACGGCAATCACGTTCGTGCTGCTTGCGCTGTCGGGCCTCGCGATGTTTCATCCGTCGATGTTCTGGTTGTCCGCGCTGTTCGGCGGCGGACAATGGACGCGCATCCTGCATCCGTTCATCGGCCTCGTGATGTTCGTGTCGTTCATGATCCTTGCGCTGCGCTTCTGGCATCACAACTACCTCGATGCCGACGACCGGCAGTGGCTGCGCCAGATCGACGACGTGCTCACCAACCGCGAAGACAGGCTGCCCGAAGTCGGCAGATACAACGCTGGTCAGAAGCTGCTGTTCTTTGTGCTGGTGCTGTGCCTGGTGTTGTTGCTGCTAAGCGGCATCGTCATCTGGCGCGCGTATTTCGCGTTCTATTTCCCGATCGACGTGGTGCGCGTCGCGGCCGTGATTCACGCGCTGAGCGCGTTCGTGCTGATCTGCAGCATCATCGTGCATATCTACGCGGCGATATGGGTGAAGGGCTCGATGGGCGCGATGGTGCGCGGCACGGTGACGCTCGGCTGGGCGCGCAAGCATCATCCGAAGTGGTTTCGCGAGAGCATCAAGTGACGTGTGCGCGGCGCGCGCCTGGCCGGTAACGCGCGCTGCGTCTGCATATCTGCTACTGTTGACGCCATCCATGTTTCTGACTAGCAGGAAGCTGAATTGGTGCAACGCATCCTGGACCCCGGCCAGATCGAATCGATCGATCATTCCGCCATTCCGCGCCTGCGCATGCCGGAGCGCGCGACCCTATTCTCGACGCGCGCCGCGCGTCTTCGCCAACTGGCGGGCGCAAGTCCGATCGGCGGCTATATCCGGCTGATGGCGGCGCTAGCCGACGCGCAGCAGCAAACGCTCGCGCCGATCAGTGCGACGCTGCCTTCCGCCGAATCCATCAGCCTCGCGCAGCAGCATTCGATGCCCATCGCGCCCGCGACCACGGCGGAGCGCGATCCGTTGTGGCGCGACGTATTGCAGCGTCTGCTCGATCGCGTCGAAGCGGCGGGGCTGGTGACGCCCATGCTCGCCCGCGTGATCGACGACTTGCGCGTAAAAAGCGCGGAAGAGCTCGACGCACTCGCCGACGCGATCCTCGCCTTGCGCTTCAACGAAGTCGAGCCGGCGTCCGCGCCGTTCGTGATGGCGGCACTGCAGGTGGTGTGGACGGACATCGCGAGCCGTATCGACCCGCGCGCCGTGCCGTATCTGGACACCCCGGGCGCGTGTCCCGTGTGCGGCGTGCCGCCCGTTGCGAGCATCGTGCGCGTCGGCGGGCAGTTCGAGGGCTATCGCTATGTGCAATGCGGCCTGTGCTCGACCGAATGGCATGTGGTGCGCGTCAAGTGTACGAATTGCGACTCGACGAAGGGCATCGCGTATCACGGCATCGACGGCGGCAGCGAAGCGCTGAAGGCCGAATCATGCGACGAGTGCCACACGTATCGCAAGATCGGCTATCAGGAGAAAGACTACGACTTCGAGCCGCTTGCCGACGACCTCTCGAGCCTCACGCTCGATCTGCTGATGAACGAAGCAGGCTACAAGCGCAGCAGTCCGAATCCGCTGTTGTGGCCGGAAGTGCCTTCGGAAGAGTGAACGGTCGTTGTAGCAAACCGCGCGGGGGACGCAAGCGTGAGCGAAGTGTCGGGAAACGAGTTGAACAGGGACATGCGCGCATTGCTCGCGCGAGTGCCCGCCGTCGAACGTGTGCTGTCGTCGGCACAGGTGCAGCCTTTGATCGGGGAATACGGCCGCACGCAGGTCGTCGACGCGATACGCACGGCCGCCGATTCGCTCAGGCGCGACCTTCTCGCGGGCATGTCTTTCGATGAATCGTCCAGCTTCGAAGCGAAGCTGGTCGACGATGCATCGCGCACGCTCGCCGCGCGCGCACGGCCTCATTTACGCGCGGTGTTCAATCTCACGGGCACCGTTTTGCATACGAATCTCGGGCGCGCACTGCTGCCCGACGAAGCCGTGCGCGCCGTAGTCGAAGCGCTCACGCGGCCGATGAACCTCGAGTTCGATCTCGCCACGGGCAGCCGCGGTGATCGCGACGATCTGATCGACGAACTCATCTGCGAACTGACGGGCGCCGAGGCGGCGACGGTCGTCAACAACAACGCGGCGGCCGTGCTGCTGACGTTGTCGGCGCTCGCGTCGAAGAAGGAAGTGGTGGTGTCGCGCGGCGAACTGGTCGAGATCGGCGGCGCGTTCCGCATTCCCGACATCATGTCGCGCGCGGGCGCGAAGCTGCGCGAGATCGGCACGACGAACCGCACGCATCTGAAGGATTACGACGAAGCGATCAATGCACGCACTGCGCTGCTGATGAAGGTTCACTGCAGCAACTATGCGATTGAAGGCTTCACGAAAAGCGTGTCCGTCGATGAAGTCGCGCAACTCGCGCATGCGCGCGGCCTGCCGATGGCCGTCGATCTCGGCAGCGGCACGCTCGTCGATCTCGCGCAGTTCGGTTTGCCGACCGAGCCGACCGTGCGCGAGACGGTCGAAGCGGGCGCCGGTCTCGTGACCTTCAGCGGCGACAAGCTGCTCGGTGGGCCGCAGGCGGGCTTGATCGTGGGGCGCGCCGAGTTGATCCGCAAGATCAAGAAGCATCCGCTCAAGCGGGCGCTGCGCGTCGGCAAGCTGACGCTCGCGGCGCTCGAACCTGTGCTGCAGCTTTATCGCGCGCCCGAGCGGTTGCGCGAGCGGCTGACCACTTTGCGTCTCTTGACGCGTCCCGCCGCCGACATGCAGGAACAGGCGGCGCGCGTGCAGGCCGTGCTGCAACGCGCGCTCGGCGAAACGTACAGCGTGACGGCCGAGCCGATGATGAGTCAGATAGGCAGCGGCGCGTTGCCTGTCGATCAGTTGCCGAGCTTCGGTCTTGCGATACGCAATGCGGCGGGCAAGCGCGGCGGGCGCGCGCTGATGAAGCTCGAAGAAGCGCTGCGCGGATTGCCGCGACCGGTGCTCGGACGGATTGCCGACGACGCGCTGCGCCTCGATCTGCGCTGCCTCGAAGCCGCCGACGAAGCCGCGTTTATCGCGCAATGCGCGGAGTTGCGGATATGATCGTCGGCACGGCGGGCCATATCGACCACGGCAAGACGACGCTGGTGCGCGCGCTGACGGGCGTCGACACCGACCGGCTGAAAGAGGAGAAGGCGCGCGGCATTTCGATCGAACTCGGCTACGCCTACACGCCGCTCGACAACGGCGACGTACTCGGCATGATCGACGTGCCGGGCCACGAAAAGCTCGTGCATACGATGGCGGCGGGCGCGTGCGGCATCGACTATGCGCTGCTCGTGATCGCCGCCGACGACGGCATCATGCCGCAGACGCGCGAGCATCTGGCGATCCTGCAACTGCTTGGCGTCACGCGCGGCGCTCTCGCTCTGACCAAGACCGATCGCGCGGATGCTGCCCGCATCGCGCAGGTGCACGGCGAGATTCGCGCGTGGCTCGCGGCGACGCCGTTCGCCGATGCGCCCATCTTCGATACGAACGCGACCTCATCCGACGATCCCGGCGTGCGCGCGCTGTCGAATCACCTGCGCGATGTAGCCGTTGCATGGCACGCGCGGCGCGACGACGGACTGTTTCGTCTCGCCGTCGACCGTGTGTTCACGCTGGCCGGGCAGGGCACGATCGTGACGGGCACGGTGTTCGCCGGGCGGGTCGCGACGGGCGACACGTTGATGCTCGAACCGGCGCACCGTGCCGTGCGCGTGCGCAGCATTCATGCGCAAAACCGCGCGGCCGATGTCGGACGCGCGGGACAGCGCTGTGCGCTCAATCTTGCCGGTGTCGACAAAGATGCGATTGCGCGCGGCGACTGGATCGTCGACGGGCGGCTTGCGAAACCCGGTGAGCGCTTCGACGTCGAGTTGACGCTGCTCGCGGACGCGGACATCACGTTGCAACACTGGGCGCCGCTGCATGTGCATATCGGTACGCTGCATCGTGTCGCGCATGTGGCGCTGCTCGAAGGCGACACGCTCGCGGCCGGTTGCAGCGCACGCGTGCAACTGGTGTTCGATGCACCCGTCTGCGCGTTACCGGGCGATCGCTTCATCGTGCGCAATGCGCAGGCGACGCGCACGGTCGGCGGCGGGCGCGTGCTCGATCCATTCGGGCCGCCGCGCAAACGCAGGACGGCGGAACGGCGCGCGTGGCTCGATGCGTTGCAGGCGTGGCTCGACGACGGCCGCATCGGCCCGCTGCTCGAAGAGGCGCCGCGCGGCGTCACGCGTTCGATGCTGACGCAACTGACGGGGCTGCCCGCCGACTCACTGCCGCTGGCTGCCGATGCCGACGAGATTGCGCTTCACGGCAAGGACGCGGGCGATGCCGTCGTCGTGTTGCGCACGCACTGGGCGCGGCTGAGATCGAATGTGATCGCGGCGCTCGATCAATATCATGAGCGCTCGCCCGACGAACTGGGACCGGATGCCGCGCGCTTACGGCGCATCGCGGCGCCGCTGGTGCCCGACGCGATGTGGCGCGCGCTGGTCGATTCGCTCGTGGCCGACGGTGTGGTCGCGAGGAGCGGGCCGTGGCTGCATTTGCCAGGTCATTCGATTGCGCTCGATTCGAACGAGCAAGGTCTCGCCGACAGCTTGCTGCCGCTGCTTCTGGAAGGCCGCTTCGATCCGCCATGGGTACGCGATCTCGCGAAGACGACGGGACGGGAAGAAGATGCCGTGCGTCAGGTGTTGCGCAAGCTCGCGCGGCAAGGCGACGTGCATCAGGTGGTTCGCGATCTGTTCTATCACCGCGACGTGGTGCATGAGCTTGCGCGGCTGGTTGCAGGGATTGCGAATGGGCATGGCGGCGCGTTGGGCGCATCGGGGTTTCGCGACGCGACCGGGCTGGGGCGCAAGCGCGCGATACAGATTCTGGAATTCTTCGATCGCATCGGCTATACGCGCTTTCAACGCGACGTTCACTGGCTGAGGCCGGATTCGCAGTTGCACGAGGCAATTGTGTGCGAAGCGGGTGCGTGATGTGGAGCCGCGCGGCTGTGCGCGCCACGGATGTGGTTGTTTTTAGCGCTCGCTATAATCGGTTGCCGAAAGTTTGTGGTTGAGGTGAGGCGTCAACGGAAGGCATTCGTATCTGGTGGTGCGGCTGGGCTTCAAACCCAGTAGGGGGTGTCAGCCACTCTCTGGTCGGTTCGACTCCGGCTGCCTTCCGCCCAAGGGTTGTGGGACTTCAAAATAGGCGGTCGCAACGTCAAACGGGCTGGGGCCAGTTGCCTTGGAGAACGGCGACGAAAAAAATGATGGACCGTATGCGGCCATGTCCAGCCAGTCGCCGCTTGTTGCTTATGGCTGCTGGAGCGTTGGTTCGGCTCTCAACAAAAGCCAGTTGCATGTACACGAACGAAGGCTCATTTTTTTTTGCTGGACTGGTCGTCCTCGCCACTTGATCGTAGCCAATCGACGAAAGCCCTCATATGCACAGGCTTATCGGCATCCAGCGGTACCAACGCAAAGTAAGTCGCTCCCTTCGAAGTCAGATCGGGAAACGGTTTCTGTAGACGCCCTGCAGTGCAATCCGCATCGAGCGTTGGAAATGGTCCGATACCAAAACCGAGGCCGTCGACCACGGCCTGCAAGGTCACAAAAAAGTGATCGAATCTCAAGGTTCGACTGGCCCGAAGCGTCGGTTGACCGACGGCTTGGGTCCATCTCTCCCAATCGCTCGGACGCGATTCCGTGGTGAGCCATGTTTCTGCGGCAAGTTGTTCGACCGACGATATCGTGGTTTGCTCGATCAGCGCCGGGCTCGCGATCACCGTGTTGCGCTCCTCAAATAATGGCCATGCCTGATATTGCCCGTCTGCGGGCACTTCGCGACGAATCGCCAGATCGAAACTGCCGCGCAGTGCGGAATCGGTCGTCAGTGTCGTGGAGACGCGCACATCCACATCCGGGCAGATCGCCGTGAACAAGGGCAGACGAGGAATCAGCCAGCGCATCGCAACCGTCGCCGCCGCGCTGACCCGAATCACTTTACGGTGCCGGCTCTTGCCATAGCGTTCCGCCGCATCCGCGATGTGGTCGAAAGCCGCGCTCACTTCTCGCGCAAAGGCTCGTGCGTGCCCGGATGCGACCATGCTTTGCCCATCGCGCACGAACAGAGGCTGGCCGAGCCAGTCTTCAAGGATGGTGATATGACGGCTCACGGCGCCGTGCGTCAGGTTGAGCTCACGCGCGGCTGCTGAGTAGCTGCCCGCGCGCGCGGCGACTTCGAATACGCGCAGGGCGTTGAGTGGGGGAAGCTTCGAGCGCATGTGTGAGTTTATTTAACGCAATCCGGATAATTTTGTCGATTGTGTGAGTAGATTGATCATCATACGCTGACGTCACTTCATTCAGAAAGGTGTCCCCATGACCCAGCAGATCACCGTCAACTCTCGAACTTATCAATTGCCCTCTGCGCCGACGATCGTGGTGTGTGTCGACGGCTGCGAGCAGGAATACATAAATCAGGCGATCCTGGCCGGCAAAGCGCCGTTTCTGGCGAGCTTGCGTTCGCTCGGCACCGTGCTGGACGGGGACTGCGTCGTGCCGTCGTTCACCAACCCGAACAATCTGTCGATCGTCACGGGCGCGCCGCCGTCGGTACATGGCATTTGCGGCAATTTCTTTTTCGACGAGGAGACGCAGACGGAAGTCCTGATGAACGATGCCAAATACCTGCGCGCGCCCACCATTCTTGCGGAGATGGCTCGCGCGGGTCAGCGCGTCGTGGTCGTTACCGCGAAGGACAAGCTGCGCAGTCTGCTCGGACACCGGCTGGAAGGGATCTGCTTTTCGGCTGAAAAGGCCGACCAGGTGACCCTCGACGAGCACGGTATCGAGAACATCGTGGCGAGAGTCGGCATGCCTGTGCCCTCCGTGTACAGCGCAGAACTTTCGGAGTTCGTGTTTGCCGCCGGGCTTTCCATCTTGTGTGAAGAGCGCCCTGATCTGATGTACCTCTCTACAACGGATTACGTCCAGCATAAGCACGCGCCCGGCACGCCAGAAGCCAACGCTTTCTACGCGATGATGGACGATTATCTGGCGCGCTATCACGCCGAGGGTGCCGTGTTGGCCATCACGGCTGACCATGGCATGAATGCGAAGACCGATGCCATCGGCCGGCCAAATATCGTGTTTCTGCAAGATAGGCTCGATGTGCGATACGGCGCGCACGCGACGCGCGTGCTCCTGCCCATCACTGATCCGTATGTCGTGCATCACGGCGCGCTGGGCTCCTACGCTACGGTGTACCTGCGCGATCGAGGCGAACAGAAACAGTGCGACGTGGCGGCGTTTCTCGAGGCTATCGATGGCGTCGAGGCGGTACTGACCCGTGCACAGGCTAGCGAGCGATTCGAGTTGCCGCCCGACAGGATCGGTGAACTCGTGGTGCTCGGCGAAAGGCTCACGGTGCTCGGCAGCGCGGCCGACAAACATGACCTGTCCGGGCTCACCGTGCCGCTGCGCTCCCACGGCGGCGTGTCCGAACAGAAAGTGCCGCTCATCTTCAATCGCAAGCTCGGTGGCAGCGACGGCAGGCGGCGCTTGCGCAATTTCGATGTCATCGATCTCGCGCTCAATCACCTCGTCCGATAACGAAAAACGGTTAGCGCGGCAAAGACCGCGCGCCCCATGGAGACAGTAATGCCCACAGATACGCCTGATGCGTTGCAATACACGTCCATCAAAAGGAGCACGACGTTCGCGCAATATAAGTGGCGTGCGTTGATCGGCGTGACCTTTTGCTACCTGTTCTACTACACCGGCCGGCAGACGCTGGGTTTTGCCGTTGCCGGTATTCAGCACGACTACGGTCTATCGAAGTACGAGATTGGCTGGATCAGCGCGACCATGCTCTGGTGCTATGCCGGCGGCCAGTTCATCAACGGCAATCTGGGTGACAAGCTGGGTGGCAAGACGATGATGATCGCCGGGGCTGTCCTCTCACTTGCGGCGAACTGGCTATTTAGTTTCGGTCACACATTCCTGTTCTTTCTGGTGGCGTGGGGGCTCAACGGTTATTTTCAGTCGATGGGTTTCGCGCCTGGCAGCCGCCTGCTATCCAACTGGTGGGATCACAAACATCGCGGTTTTGTCTATGGCGTTTATGTGGGCTTCTCCGGATTCTCTTCGGTGCTCGCTTACGTTTTTCCGGTCATCATTCTGGGTACGATGCAACTCGGCTGGGTCTGGATATTCCGTCTCGCGCCGCTTTCCATGCTGCTGGGCGCACTGGTGTTGTTGCTATTTGTTTCTGAACGACCGGAGGCTCTGCATCTGCCGGCTGCTGAAAAATCGGAAGAGGCAACCTCTCTGGCGGAGTCGGAGGATGAGTTGACGAGCTCGCAGCGATACGCGCTTGTGATGAAGAACTGGAGGCTCTACATCACGGGTCTCGCAATCGGTTTCCAGAACGCCGCACGGTACGCGTTGGTGGTCTGGGTGCCGGTCCATTTTCTCGGCATGGACTGGAAGACTTCATCGGCGCTGATCGACCCGAAATGGATCACGGTCGCGTTACCGGTGGGCATGGCGCTCGGCTCGCTGTCGAATAGCTGGATATCCGACGTATTGTTTCAAGGGCGCCGCTATATGGCGATCGTCTGGTACATGGTGCTGGCCTGTGCGACGGCAATCTTCATGATGTTCGTGCCGCACGGTAGTATGTTTGCGATCGTGCTTCTGTTTTTGTGCGGCTTTTTTGTCTTCGGGCCGGCGTCGTCTTTCTGGGCCTTGTGTCCTGATATTTTCGGGCGCCGCGCTGCGGGGACAGCAACAGGTGTGCTAAACACCATGTCGTACATGTTCGCTGGCATCGGCGAACCGGTTATCGGCCACATTATCGATGCCACCGGCCATACGTCGATCATCTTTCCGATTGTCGCAGGGCTTTGCGCAGCAAGCGCAGTGCTTTCGATGCTGATCAAGCGCTGAGGAATCGCGTCGCCCGAACCTGGCTGGACTTCTCGATGCTTTTGCGTTGCTGCGAGTCGATTCGTGGACGGCTGTTCTTTCTCGGGAGCGGCCGTTTGAAGCGTGCTGACTCGAACGGCCGAGTTGGGTCGACTTCTGTCGAACGCAGTCGGGCCGACGGCAGCATCTGTGGTGGGCTCACCGTCGGACCGTATGCGGCCAGGAAGAGCCAATCGACATTACTCTATAGATCGCCGACAATTGCACCGATTAGGATGCTTCGAGTCAGGTCCACTGATGAACAAAGCGGTTTGGCGGCTGCTCATGGCAGCCATCGTCTCGTGGGGTATATGCTTCGTATATCCAACCAATGTTATCCACTTTGGATGGATCGGAACCCTCTTCGTATCGACTGCCGGTTTGATTGCGACGATATCGAGCTATCACACGGAAGATGTGGCCCATACGCGCGGCGGCACCATATACAAAGCAGAATCGCCTATCAAATTCCTGCTGACTTATGTTGCGCTCGGGGTACTACTCGTCGCCTTTTTGCTTATAAGCATTTTCGGCAGCGTGGGTCGATTTGGGGCGTAACGGTCAGGAGCGGCCGTTCGACACCACCACGTGAATCGTCGACAATTGACCGTGGTGAGACCCGTTTCGGCAACCACAGGGAGAAGAGATGGGAGAGGCGTGCCAATCTATATTCATCGATGTTGTTTGGAGGCACGATTTCGAGGCCGAGCCAATTCGACTGGTCTCGCAGCTTGACTATGAGCGCTATGAAGTTCGAAAACTAGAATTTTTCCGCGACGGGCGGGTTGGATATGCCGACGACCACCGGTCGGCGATGGGAACTGAGCTTGGAAAGTTGCCTGTCCCGCAGTTAGCCGAAATCAATTCGGATTTCCAGTTCAGCGCTCGTGTCATTGAATCGATGCTTTTTGAACGTCTGTGATCCCAGCATACATCCGGTACCGCGGGATAGGGCGGCAGTCGGCCAAATTCGACCGGTCGACGGCACCATTAAATCGTCGGCGATCGGACAAAACTATTCCGTCCCGCCTATGTACTGCCCTTACTGCTCCGCACAGCTGGTTGAATCGCGTGGACGCGAACTCCAGTGCCCGGTGACCGGATCATTATTTAGCAATTCCGTTCGAGACCAATTCGAGCAGCTTGCGTTGAACGCCGCGGTTCTGCCGTCGGGGGAAACGCCGTTCAGGCTTGGAAAACGGTTTTGTCCCTGCTGTGGCAAGCAAACTGACGATGGACTTTGCGCAACGTGCGGCCGGGTGATTACAGGTCGGCTTGCGCGCGAGTTATTGGAATTAAATCCGCACCGACGAGGATAAAGCAATACTGACGATGATCCCGCGCTGGCTGATCGACTTTAATCTTCGTGGCAACTCGGCTTTGACCAGACAGTTTCCGCTTCGTAGAAAATTCGCGCGGATGGTGACGGACCTGCCTGTTGCCTTGATTCGCGATATCGACCGACCGCTTTGCAAAGAATCGAGAGACCGCAATGGTTCGGGAGCGCGCATTGACGACCGGCCGGTATCGGGAAGCGAAATACCAATGACCGTTTTGCGGCGATGAGTTCGAAGCACGGATGGACTCAGCCCGACCCGTAGCAGCCAGTCAGCTTCCTCCGAAGCAGCCGCCCGAGGCTAAACCTACGTCCAACTCGTCCAAGCTGAAAGATAGGTTCGTGACCGAATACCGAGAAATGGCTTAATTTGTTCCCAGCACGATAGCTTTACGGAGGCATTAAATAGTCCTTCAAGAAGACCGGTGGCGACCAGCTCCACCTGTCTCACTTCCTCGCTATTCATCGCCTCTTCGATCGCGTCAAAGATTTGCACTTTCTCCGGCGTTGACAATGAAGTGAACTCTCGCGCGAGAGTTCGGCCGAGTCCGCCGTACAACACCGTCGGTGGCACATCTTCGCCGTAATCCACGACCACGTCCGATGCAGCGGCGTAGAGACGTTCTGACCGCGCCAAGACGCCGAGCAAATTTCTCCAATTTTCCATTCTGCGCGCTTCGCACTGTGAGCCAAGGGATACCGGATTGTCGCCAATTTTTCATTCGCGGTCGAACGGCTGATCATGGCCGATCCCGGCAGTTCGAAGCTCGCCGATGATCGAGCGGCGCCGGGCCTTCCCCCGACTTCCGTAGCCGCCCCTCTCCGGCCATGCTCGCTCGAAACGTCAGGACGGCCGCTTTTAAAGGTACAGCGGCCGTCCCCAAAGTCGCGTCAGCATCTTGTGCCTGATTCACTCGTGCGGGTTGCGCTTCACTTCGCCAGCCCCAAGCCCTGAAGCACAATTAAACAAGCCGCCTCACCAGGTTTTCAATTGCCGCTGCTAAAGAGATTCTCGCAGCCGTCGCTTCTGACCACTCGCTTTCCTGTCTGCAGATCCCAAACTCCCGGGTGCGAGTAGATCGCGCATTCCATCGAGCCGTTCGCGCTGACGTATCGGCCGTCCTCAGAGATCCGGCCGGGAGCCGACTCCGAATAACCGAACCCTTCTTCCTGCAGTTTGCTCATACTCTTACCCCGGGTGTACTCGCCCGGAAAATTCCCGATCGGCCGGTTGCTGCCGAGTTTGGAAACGGTCGCTGCGTAGCTGATTGTGCCTGCCGTCACGACGTCGAGCGAAAGATAGAGCTTCTTCCGGAGATTGACGTCCACCACAAAGCCTACGTGTGGGGGAATGCTTGATGGCGACGCCTTTCCGTCTGTGCATTGCTGCACATCGGCAACAGCGACGTAGTCGGTATTGTTCAGCAGAACCACCTGCTGGTTCCAGTTGAACTTCGGATCGACGTCCTTGAGCTTGCGCGCGAGCACGCATTGCCTGCTCGCGCCGTCACTTCGTTTGAGCGCGATCGAGTTATTCGAGGCGTCGTACTGCACGGAAGCGAAATCGTCGGCATGCGCTGCCGTCCCAAGCGTGAGCATCAATGTAACCAGAATCCCTTTTCTCAATTGAGCACCTTCAATGCGTTCATTGTTTCCTCATAGCGTCGGAGTTCGTCGATATGCCCACCATTGATTGCATACGTCACTGCAGAGGATATCTGTTTGGCCGCAGCATTTTGCTCGGGGGTGACGGGCAACTTTCCGCTGCCCGCGTCGATCTCCGGTTTCACATTCGGTCGCTTGAACGTAATGTAGAACCCACCGCTGTCGATACAGTTGTATGGATTCGTAATAATCCGGTCCGGATCGTTGATGGGCGCGGGCCGCAGTTTCATTTGCGCGGGCTGATGCCGCTTATATGCGGGATCGTCCCACCAATGATCGTCGAAATCCGAAGCTTTCAGCCAGCTGCGATAGACCCAATAGCCGGCGTAATTGGAACGTCCCGTCAACTGCTTGAAGCCGCGACCGCGAAACTCCTGCGCATCCGTGTCGCCGACGTTACCGTTGCTCCAGCTATACGAGCCGGCAATGCGTCCACCTTTGCTATTGAACTTTTCTGAACTGTAATAGCTGTCGAATTCTGGCGTTTCGCGTCCGTACCAGTGGCCGAGGTCGGCTTCCGACTGCTGCGACGCCGGGTTGATCTTACCGTTGGCCATGCTCGCTTCCTGCATGTTTGTCAGCGATCCCGACTCTACGGCACCTTGTCCGAAGAAATGAGCCTGCCGGATAGGATTGGTAATCACGTATTTCTGCATTACCTGATTCAATGCGACACGATATCGTTCCCGTGTAGCTTCCGGCGTCCGCTTGTAGATCTTTGCAAGCGTGCTCTTGTCGATCCACGCGCACTTTCTCATCCAGTCGATAAATTCGATGGGATGGAAATGCCACAACGTAGGCGGAAGCGATAGTTTCGCATCGGCCCACCATTGCAGCTTGTTCGCGTGGGCCTTGAACTGCGCGTATTGGTCCTGCGTCATCGCAGTGCGCGGGGTGTGGTCACCCCACGTCCCGTCTTTCAGCAGGAAACCATACGCTGCGTCGAAATTTTCCGCTTCCCATTCGGTCCTGAATTCGCATACCAGTCGCCGCATCTTTTTTCGGACGCCGTCGTCGCGCAAGCGTGATAGAGCCTGTTGATCGGTCATTGAATCATCGACGTTCTCCTTGAGCAACTTGAGAATAGTCTTCGCGTCGCATCGCCCATCTGGCATCGCCGACGTGCCTTTCCCACCTTCATGGACCAGCTTCCATCCAAGGAATTCAGGAAAATCTGCGTCAGACAACTTGACGATTATCTTGTCGTTCAGGTCGATATAGCCCTTCTTGCCGCTATCGAAGGCGATGTACTTCCAGTTGCCCGCCTTCGATGTTTGCAGTGCATCGGGACCGATGACGCGCCCCCACCGCAGAAGTTCATATGCCGCGCTGGCTGAAGCCGGATCGATCAGGTTGGCTATCTGATTCATGTTGTATTCGTAGCGCGCGTCCGGACAATCGGCATGATCGACAACGTCGCCGGTTTCATCGTAAGACGTGGTCCGGCACGCACCCCTTGAAAACGTGACCGTGACGTTGAGCAACCTGTCCGTCGTGCCGATCTTATTGCACGTCATCGAAGGTTCCGAAACGCCATAGGGTTGCGCCTTCGTCGTAGCAGCGTCCACATGCTGATGATGCTGACGTGCCTGCTTGAGCACGTCGGCGATCCGCTTGCGCTCGGCGTGGTCGTGCTTTGCCTTGTCGCTCTCCCACGCCCTGTGTTTGATCTTTGCCATTTCGGGCGATTGATCATAGACATCGATACCGGCTCGAACGATGAAATGGCTGTCGCCCCAGAGGTCGGGATCGCCCGCCTGGACGGTGCTGTCGAATACTTTGTAGGGTTTATCGCCGCGCTTGAACAACGCATCGATGCCCGCCTGATTCGTGAAGATTTCGAAATGGATCGCCTGAAAACCGCTGATCTCGCCGCCTCGTCCGACGACGGTCTTGCGATCGACAGTTTGCCCCTGTTTGACGGACACGGCCGAGAGATGCATATAGACAGACCAGAAGGCCAGACTGGTTTTTTCCCCTGTCTCCGCGTGATGCTCGATGACGACGCACCCATTGTCGGTCCAGTTGGTTGCCTGACCGTCCGCGCTTCCGTAGTTGAGCGGATCTTTGTCGTTCGTGTTCTTCGCTTCGGCTGCCCGCACGAACGCCACTGTTCCGTCTGCGATAGATCGGATGGGCTCCATGCCGTAACGCAGATGCACGCCTCCGTGCCAGCGCATGTTGGCGCTGAGCGGATAGGCGCCGGAGCCAAATGGTGGCTCGGGAAACAGCTGATTCGAATATGCAATGTCGCGGGTTAGATCGCCGATGTCAGCGTCGGCGGTAATGATGGGGTAGCTGATGAGCATGCGCGTACGATTGAAAAAGGGGTGTTCCGCGAAGCAGAGATCATTGCGAAAAGACAAACTTCCCCGGTAAGGTCAGATCGCCCCTTGGCAGCATCGGTAGCGGATAGTTCGTCGATTCGGGACCGGCAAAACTATGCTGCGCTCCTTTAATATCGATTTTCCCGGGGGCATGAATTTCGATGTTCCCATCTTTGATCCGCACATATGCGCCACCGGACGTGAGCAGGATCCCCTGTTTCGCCGCCGCCTCGATGTTCTCCGTTGCCGACAGCAGATTCAGGACGTTCTGTGCGGTTACTTCCACGTTATCCGAATGCGCCCGAATCTCGACTTTGCCTTTCGCCGCAAAGAGCTTCATCCCGGCGTTCTGCACGAAAAGACTAAGTTTCTCGCCGACGCTCGCGATCAGCGATTTGCCTGCGGCGAGATGCGTACCTTGCCCACTGACGAAGTTGACCTGCTCTTCAGCCGACAAGTGTAACGACTGCTGCGTCGCCATACCGATGCCCGAGGGGCTCGTGAACAGCATCACAGGCTCCCTGAATGCGTTTGCAGTCCCGGTGCCGCCGCCCGCAGTCAACCCACTCATAGACGATCCTGAGATGTCTCTTTGCGTCGCATCGGCGAACGACTGCAAGGCATCCTGACCTGCCTTCAGACCCTCAGCCTGATGCGTTTCGCTTGCAGACGACATTGCATCGATCACGCTTTGCGCGTTCGCGAGTTGCTTCTGCGCGTCGCGCGCATCCATTTGATGATCGCCGACGCTCTTCGCGTACGTCGTTATGAGCAGACCTCTCGCCGCACGGACGGCACCGTAATCATCCGTGGCGAGATCGAATCCACTGCCCAGATAGGCGCCGCGGGTGTTGCCGCTCTGCGCGATCAGACAGCCCAGGTGCAGACTCGAATTTGCGCTCGTGCTGTAAAGCTATACGCGATTCTGCCCTGTCGCGTCGTCCATCACCATCTGGTTGTAGCCGCTGCCGCCGAACTCCTTCGATCGGTAACCCGAGAGCAGACCGTTCGAATGCCATTGAGGCAATCTTGCACCGTTATAGACGCGTCCAACCACGATCGGCCGGTCGCAATCACCATCCAAATAGTCGATCAGCACTTCTTCGCCGACGCGCGGCAGATGCACGCCACCGTATCCACCGCCCGCGTCCGATTGCGCCACACGCACCCAGCACGAAGCCCGCTCATCGCTGCCATTGAGCCGCTCCCAGATGAAGCGCACCTTGATCCGGTTCAGTTCGTCGGTGTAGACCTCTTCGTTCTGCGGGCCAACGACAATCGCCGACTCGAGCTGCACGTCCGGCTTCTCATGTTCGAACGGGCTGCGATAAGGCACATTCGTGCGCTGAGCCTCGACGTCGACACGATAGAACCCTTCCGAGCCATCGGCGCACATCACCTTGCACGTGCGCTCACCGTCGTAGGTCGCACGAACGGCCAATACCGCGTCTTGGAGGCTATGCGGAAACATCTGTCCGTCGCCGTCGACGGGCAGATTGTTCTCGATCGTCCACGTCGCCTCGATCACGGCGAATTCGCGCTGATTCGCCAGATCACGATCGTGGTCAGGATGACCGCTCAGAGTGAAACGCCGCCCCGCGTCGACATCTCGCATGCCACCGATGCCGTGAAACCGCTTGGCGCGCGACTCCCACTCTTCGATGCGGATGCGTGAAAGCGCGTCTCCGCGGTCCTGACCGCCGTATGTGTATGCGCCCGTGTGTTCGTAGACTTCGGCCTGCGCTGGCAAGGTGCCCTGCGCGGGTATCGTCGGTGTGCTCGTGCCCTTGGGGTTGTATGCGGTAGACGGGCTCTTGTAGTCGAAGGTGCGCGTGGTCAACAGCGTGCTTTGCAGCGTTCGCGTGCCCGACCATTGGATGAGCGCATCTGTTTCACTGTTCGTTCCGGCGCGAGAGAACTGCACGTTCTGTGGCGACATCGCATCGAGAGCCGAGAGGTTGTCGGTGATCACCAGCGTATGCGATTTGCCGTCGCTTTCCTGCTGCCAGAAACCAAACAGACCTTCTGATTCGAGCAGCCGATGCACGAAGTTCCAATCGTATTCGTTCTGGCGGCAGTAGGAACGCGAAGGCAGTGGCTTCATAAGCGCGAACCGGAAGCGTCCCTGCGCCTGTGGATGCGCATTGAAGACGTCAGTGATGATCTCGTCCACGCTAGCATCCTGCCAGATGCGCTGATCACGCCGGAACCTGAGGAAGTGCATCCACGACGCGAAACCGATCTGATAACTCGAGAGCGCGCCGTCGGATCCGAGGCGGCGCGCCGTGTGCACGTAGCCGTTATGGGGCAAATAGGATTTGTCAGATTGCTGGATCCACAGCGTGACCGGCTGCGCGATCAGCCTCTTGAGTTCGATGCTAGATGACGTCGAAATCATATCGACCGTGAACTCGAAATGCCTTCCGATGCGCGAATGGCCAATCACCCGTTGCGGTAGCAAAACGTTGCTACCAAGCGGCGTCTCCAGCCTCAATACCCGGTCTTGGTGTGCGAGCCCATTCGTCATGGCCGCGGAAATGTCCTGCGCCCCCATAACGCCTCTTCCTGTTTAATTCATGGCCCTCGAATTCTACAAAAAACAGATGAATAGACCATTATCAGATTTAAAGAGTGAAATCGATTTTCAAAATTTCAATTATGCGATTTGCATTTAACATTGAAACGCATGCTTTGCCGATAAATTGCGACGCGAATTACATTAAATCGCAGGCGACATTCTCGATCAGGCGTCGCATTCTGGTATGAATGCGTTCCTGATGTGCGACGTTGTGCGATTACGGCCGCGCGATTGTTAAATTGCAAAGGCAGAACTATCAATCGCTAGCCATTTTTTTGCCGCGAACGTCTCTTGTCGCGATCCGAACCGACGCTCAAGCGTCGGTGAACAGCAGCCGAGGAGTGATCGAAACTGGCCGGACCCAGAATCTTTTGCAGCCGGACATGCTCTTCCAGAGAGCCAGATAAATGAACTGCCCTTCGAGCATTTCCTTTGACGCTGATTGCAGTGTCGTAACAGCTCGCTGACAATGATGCAGGCGTGCCAATGCGCAGTTGTCTCCAAGCGCGGATCACATTGCGACCAGCAAATCGGGCTTGTGATCGTCAACCGACACATCGCGACCGCGGCGCCGTTCACGGTGGGCGCACGCTCCATGGATCGGTCTGCAAACTGCACCTGCCCCTTGCGGAAGGTCACCACAAACGCTCCCCGAGTCCTCATTGATGCAGAATTGGCGCAAAGGCCACAACGACACGAGCTGAATACGATGGACGACCCAGAATCGCTTTCCCTGGCACTGCCCGATGGCACTAAGGTCTCCGCGCTCCTCCGAGTGCCGGAGGACGCGCGAGCCCTGTATGTCTTCGCGCACGGTGCCGGCGCGGGCATGCGGCACGCCGGCATGTCGCCACATTGCGCTACCAGTTTCCGTACATGGAGCGGGGCTCCAGGCGGGTGGACTCGCCGGCCGTGGCACATGCTACCGTGCAGGCAGCCGTCGCAGAGGCCCGCCGGCGGCTGCCAGCCCTGCCGCTCTTCGCGGGCGGCAGGTCGTTCGGCGGCCGCATGACGTCCCAGGCCCAAGCCATCTCGCCGCTCGACGGCGTGCGTGGCCTCGCTTTCGTCGCGTTCCCGCTGCACCCGGCGGGCGCGCCCGGCGTGGAGCGGGCACACCACCTGGCGGACGTCACGGTGCCGATTCTTTTCCTGCAGGGCACGCGCGACAAGCTGGCCGAGCTTAACCTTCTGAGGTCGGTCGTCGAGACGCTGGGGACACGCACCACGCTGCATGTAGTAGACGACGCAGATCATTCGTTCCACGTGCGCGCGTCCTCCGGCCGGACCGACGCGGAGGTCGTGCTTGAGCTGGCGCGGACGATGTCGGCGTGGTTCTTCGCCGAAGGAGAGTTCGTGCGCGTCACCTGAGCAAGCGCAGGAATGCTTGTAGTAGAGTCGGGACGGCGAGCCGGCGACCTCGCCGTGCTGGACTTGCCCGCTCAATCCCTTCGCTATCCGCAGATGGTCTGTCGCATAGCCACCATAAGCGACGCCTGTCGCGTCGGCGACGTTTTCCCAGTGCCGAGTGAGTGAATCTGTCAGATCTGCTTGCGGCGACCCGCCCCCGGCATCGCGGAGGGCATCTGCTTTGATTTGGCCGGCGCCGATCCGTGAGTGACAGTCCAGGGATGCGGCCGGAACCAGACTGGCGGAGCGTCGAACAACGTGCATTGGCCGGTCACTGCCCGACGCGGTCGCCCGAAACCGACCCAACTCGGTCGCACGGATTCATCGTGCTAAACGTCCGCTTTCGATTACATTCGGCCAAAGCTCCCGAGCCGAGGCAAATACGATGGGCTCACCAATCCGACCGTGCATGGCGTTACGCCAACCGATGACTTTTCCACCTTTGCTTGGTCCTCCGGAGCAAAAGCAAGTCTTCGCCAACGAGCGCTGCCGATGGCTATTATCAAAGAGTCGCCGTTGCAACTATCCGCATCTCGAACCAAGCGATGAAAGGCTCAAACCTCATTGCTTGATGGGCGATACTGAATCACAGTAATTGAGCGGTAGGACGTACGACGATTTCGTTGATGTCGACTTCAATCGGTTGCTCGATGGCGAAGGTAATGGCGCGCGCGACGGCAGTTGGAGAAATCGCTTTTGTGTAGATTTCCAGAATGCGCGCGCTGTCGGTGCCGGTGGTTTTGTTCTGAATACCACTGTTCACCGCACCGGGCGTGATCGAGGTCACACGGATCGAATGGCTGGCCATCTCGGCGCGCAGGCCTTCCGAAAGCGCCCGAATCGCAAACTTGGATGCGGAATGCACGGCGCCACCCGGTGAGAACACCTTTAGTCCATGCACCGAGCCCAGGTTGATCACATGGCCAAAGCCTTGCCGCAAGAACACCGGCAGCGCAGCGGCGATCCCCCATAGGGTCCCCTTCAAGTTCAGATCGATCGTGGTTTCCCATTCCTCCGTGTTCACCTCGGCCATCGGACGGATCAACATGACACCCGCGCTGTTGATCAGTACGTCGAGCTTCCCAAAATCAGCGACGATGGTACTCACGACCATCTCCATGTCTTTCTTTCGCGTGACGTCAACGTCGTATCGCTTGGCTTCGCCGCCCTCGGCACGAATGTGTTGGACCAACAAATCCGCTTTGTTTTGATCTATGTCCGCAACCGCGACGATCGCGCCGTCCGCGGCTAATGCTTTCGCCGCGGCCGAGCCTATCCCGCCCGCGCCTCCTGCGATTAGAACGACCTTTCCTTTGATCCCTTCACGCATGACGTATCCTTTCACCTTTGAGGCGCTTTAAGCCGCTTTCGTTGAGCAAATGTCAAAGCTGCCGGCCGTGCATCGACGGACGCTTTTTAATCCAGGGGTTCATGCTAATCGGCATGTCGTCGTTGAACCATTCGCTAATATCCGACAATGGCTGATCAAATTCGCACATCGTTCGATTGGGAAGACATCCGCATTTTCGTGTCTCTGGCGCGTTATGGCAGCCTTTCAGCTACGGCCAGGGCGCTATCGCTTTCGCACGCGACCATTTCTCGGCGCATTCAGACGCTCGAGAAAGCGCTAGGTGAGAAATTGGTGGAGCGTCGCCCCGATGGTTATGTGCTAACCACGGCTGGCGTGCGCGCGCTTTCGCCAGCCAGCGAGATGGAAGTGGCGGCCGCACGACTCGGACGCGGCGGTCAGCCGCAGGAGCCGAGCGGGCTTGTGCGCGTCAATGCGCCGCCAAGTCTGGCGCAATGTCTTCTTGTCGAGAAACTGGCCGGTTTGACTGCAGCGTATCCGACATTGGATGTGGATCTTGCCACCGACTTTCGAGCGGTCAGCCTCGAGCGACGTGAAGCCGACGTTGCGCTGCGGTTCGGGCGGCCAACAGACGGTGAAGTCATCGCGAAGCGGGCGGCAACGCCAGGTTTTGGTTTTTATGCCGTGGACGAATGGCGGCGACGTTTGGCAGCCGGCGAAAGCCCGACCTTCGTCGGCTTCGACGATGCGAACGCTCACTTGCCGGAAGCCAGTTGGCTTCGCGAAACCTATCCACGCGCCCGCGTTGCGTTCAAAAGCAATAGTCAGGTGATGCAGGCGGCAGCGGCCCGTGCCGGCGCAGGCATCGCCCTGTTGCCTCACTTTGTCGGGCGCGGTGAAGCAACCTTGGTGCATTGCGAGATGAAGGAAGCGCCGCCATCCAGGGAACTTTGGCTATTGATTCGGCGCGATGGCGTCACCAACCTCGCAATCAAAACGGTGGTCGATTTTCTGATGAACCTCCTTTCCAGCGAGCGTGCACTGATCGAATAGGTCTTGCTGCGCCACCGCGCGCATCTCCGTTGCCTGCAACTCTTTCACGCGCATGCCCGTTCTGTCCTGAATGTACTTGTGCGAAATCGAGCATCCGCTGAACAAATGTGGGGAATGCCGCGCGGAAACCCAGACCGCCATAATCGCCGCATTCCCACTTCGACATTGGACGCTGTGATGACTGGTGCAACTATTACACTGATTGGCGGGCCAACCGCTTTGATAGAGGTAGGTGGCTTTCGGCTTTTAACCGATCCGACCTTTGATCCGCCAGGTACTTACCAGCCATATCCCGGCAAGCCCGTGACGTTTCATAAGACCACCGGTCCCGCGCTCACGATCGCGGAAATCGGCCCATTGGACGCCGTATTGCTAAGCCACGACCATCACTTCGATAACCTTGACACAACGGGGCGCTCGATATTGCCGTCCGTGAAATCAACCTATACGACGCTCTCCGGGCAGGCCCGCTTGGGCGGTAATGCCTTGGGCCTGACACCCTTCGAAACAAAAACGTTCGAAGGTCCAGGCTCTAGACGTTTGCTGATTACCGGTACGCCTGCGCGACATGGCCCAGTGGGAATCGAGCCGTATTCGGGCGACGTCATCGGTTTTCTGCTGGGAGAAGAAGAAGAGGGCGACGCGGTCTATGTGACCGGCGACACAGTTTGGTATGAGGGCACTGCCGAGGTCGCCCGTCGGTATTCTCCAAAGGTGGTGATCGTCTTCGCCGGCGCGGCCGAGCCGCGTGGGCGCTTCCAGATGACGATGGACGGCAACGACGCACTGGCTGCCGCCCATGCTTTCCCCAATGCGAAGATCCTGGCGGTGCACAACGAAGGCTGGGAGCACAACACGGAAAGCGCTGACGAGCTGGCTTCGGCCTTTACCGCGCTTGGCGTCGGCGATCGCTTGTTGCGCCTGCTGCGCGGCGAGCCATTGAAGATCGAGTGGTGAGTAGTATCCCGGCGAATTGCGTTGAACGTCTAAGACGGTCCGTTAACCGAGCGGAGCAGACGTTCAATTGTTTTGTTAATTCGATGTCGAACGGCCGAAGATGGCCGGCTTGCGGCAGTGCCGGCGGCAATTAGCTTACCGAACAACGGCCATTGGGCCAGGGTGGACGAGGGCTCCGCTAGCCGAATTGGATGACGACCTCAACAGGCCGGTCACGGCCGATTGGGTGAGGTCGCCAGCGGCCGCATAGTGGCACTCCAGATAGCGACCTGAATTTTGCTGACTGATCGGTTTAAAGAAAGTTGTCTGAGCGGAGTGGGTCGACCAGGGAAGTTCGGCGATCAGTCCGGGCGGCCCGTTCGTCGTCAGCCCATGGATTTCCGGGTTCGGCCATTTCGAGGCATTCTCGTCGACCGCTTACATTGGTGACAATCGTCGGTCCCCGTTGACTGTAATCTCTTAGAGAGGCAATATGTCTGCATGAACTCCGACACTTTCAAATCCATGATGTGCACCATGACTGCCGACGGCGAGTCGTGGGAATCGTGACGTTTATACATCACATATAGACTTCCTCAACGGCCCCGCCAGTCATGACGGGGCCGAGTCTTTTTTAGTCGCTCCTAATTGCATTGGCGCAGATAGGAGTGGTTGCATGCATTACAAGAAACGTCTTGCCGTCTATCGGGGCTCTGCCCGTGTGTCGACTTGTTTGTTCGAGCCGGGGAGCGCGGCATGGTGACGATACGAAAAGCGAATCGCCATGACATCTTCGACGCTTGGGATATCCGCAAAACCTCGGTGCATGCCGCGTGCGCCGAGTATTATCCCGAGGCGGCCCTTTCTGAATGGGTCGATGGAACGCTGACCGATAAATGGGCCAGCGTTGTCGAAAACGACTTTTACGTTGCCGTCGACGAAGAACTAGTCGTTGGCACGGGAATGCTTACGGTCGCAAACGGGCAAATCGACGCAATCTTTGTGCGGCCATCTCATATGGGACTGGGCATTGGACGCAAGATGCTGCAATTTCTCGAGGCGTTGGCCGGCGTGCATGGCGTTGCCGCAATGCGTCTCGATGCAACGCTAAACGCGGCAGCGTTCTATCGCCGTTGTGGTTGGGCGGGAGACTCGGTATCGACCTACCGTAGCTCGCGTGGACTGGAATTGGCTTGCGTACCAATGACAAAGCATCTGACCGTCGGAGCGTAGGTCGCTACGCTCCGACGATTGCCAGCCCCATTCGGATCGTCCGTGGGTTGAGCCGAAGCTCCCTTTCAAGTGCATGCGGTGCGAATGCAATCCGGAATCGTGACCGCTTTGAGGTTTCGATCGGCTTGTTTGATGCGCAACGCTCGAATCGCGCGAAATTCGCAGACCGCCGTCTCTCCACGGGTTATGCGATGGCGCTGAATGAAGACCTTGTCGCGCCATTCTTGCGTGGATTTAGGAACTTCGAGCGATTCGCCGTAAGTGGCCGATGTATGGAAGCGGCTGTGGACTTCTAGAAGTGGCGTGCCTACGCAACCAGGCAGCGACGCCATTTCCCGCCACGGTCGTAACGCCCTTCAACGCAAGGGTTTCGGTCACCGATTGACAATCGAGTGAGGGCAATTCAGGTTGTTCTGCAGCGGGCTGCAGAAGTCGAGACCAGGCATGCCAGTCAGCGGAAGATGACGGCTATCCCTCACGAAACTCGGCGTCAGACGGTATACCGCGAGCGGTGCGCGCGGTTGCCGGCAATAGCGGAAATCTGCTGCGGGATTCGCCGGCCATGCATGGGTGCCGGGCCCACCCAGCGCAGCGAGTTGCCTGGGAGTGCACCGCTTAGGTAGCTCACTACGGTACGTAGCGCAATGCCCCGCTCCCCGTTTGCAATCTCATCTGCACTCGACGGCGCAACGGCACACCGAGATCGCGTCGGCCGGCATTCTGGACGTCACAGTGTTCCATTCAGGTGCGGATGAATTGCGGCCCTTCGTTGCGGAGTTGCCGTTTGCTGTTGTTGCCGATCCGGGCAAAAAGGTCTACGCAGAAATCGGTGTGGAAGCCTCGCCACGCGCATTGCTGAACTCGGGCGCCTGGTCTCACATCGTGCGTGGCGTGGACTGCCTGCCCGAAGTACCTGCCTGAAAGCACTCATCTTTCATGGTACGTCAGTTCGGCGCATCCTCGGGCGGTACAAGCTGGGCGAGCGCTGGCGCAATCACCCCTTCCAGCAGCGCTTTTTCCGGACGAACGCGCGCCAGGACGCGAACACCCATCAGAACGCCAAGCAGGTGCCGGGCGAGGACTGCGGCCGGCTGTGATTGCGTAATGGTCCCGTCGGCCTGACCTGTTCTGATGCACCCGAGAAAAAAGCCTTCGATACGGGTAAGAACGCCGGCGATGATCTTCTGGAACTCAGCATCGTGCGGTGCCATCTCCAGGGCCGAGTTCACGAGCATGCAACCCTTATGCTGGCGATCGTTCAACGAGCGGCGCAGGATCTCGTCGAAGAACGAGTGGATCGCCTCAAGGGGAGGGAGCGCTTCGCACCGCCGTATGCGGTTGCCTATGCTTTCGCTTACGTAGCGATCGAGCGCTGCCCGGAACAGGCCGCGCTTGTCTCCGTACGCGTTGTAAAGGCTTGCGGCGGTGAGACCTGTTTTCCCGGTGAGATCTTTCACCGACGTCGCCTCGTAGCCGTGCCTCCAGAAGCACTGGACCGTTGCGTCCAGCACTGCCTCTTCGTCAAATTCCCTTGGTCTCGCCATCTCTGTCACCTGGATCCATCATGGCGCAGCGAGCTTGCCAACTTCGCTGCGATGAGCGATTATAGAATGCGCGTTCTAAAACGAAAAGGGCGCGACCTGAATATGGCGGTGGGTGCATGGTGCCCCATGGAGGCATCGCGTGGAGGAGAAGAGTCATGGGACTGCAGGCGCAACTGGACAGCTTCAGGGCGGAGTTCGCGCGCATTGCGCCATCCGGGCGCGTCGCGCTCTACGAGGCCAGGATCGACGAACTGCGTGCCACGTTCGCGCTGGACCAGGCAGTCGGAACTGGCGATGAAGCGCCGGACTTTTCGCTACCGGACGTACATGGCAATCGGATCTCGCTTTCGGCACTGTTGCAGCACGGACCCGTCGTGCTTACGTTTTATCGCGGCGGATGGTGTCCCTACTGCAATATCCAGTTGCGGGCGTATCAGGCGATCCTTCCTGAGATGGCCGCGCTGGGCGCCCGGCTGGTCGCGATCTCGCCGCAGCTGCCCGACGGTTCGCTGACCACTGCGCAGACAAACGCGCTAACCTTCGATATCCTGAGCGATGCAGGTAATTCCGTCGCGCGCCGCTTCGGACTCGTTTATGCACTGCCCGAGGATCTGCGTGAGGCACTGCGCTCGAACAACAAGGCGTTGCCCGCGATCAATGGCGACGGGAGCTGGGAATTGCCGGTTCCCGCCACCTATGTGATTGCTCCGGATGGGCGCATTGTGCTCGCCGGTATCGAGGTCGATTACCGCAAGCGGCTCGAACCGGATGCGATTCTCGCTGCCGTGAAAGCGCTTCTACCGGCCTGATCGATGACAAGCGGCAAGGTATCGGTTGCGGCGGCCGTCGACCCTGAGCAGGCGCAGCGAAAAGCCTCACGCATACGACTGTCGGGATTCGCCTGGGCAGCGCTCACGGTCATGATCTTCTCGGGCTGGTTTGTCGTGACACGGCTCGGTGTCACCCGCGAGCTTCGCATCTGGGACATTGCCGCGCTTAGGTTCGGCATTGGCGCCATGCTTCTCGCGCCGACTGTCGTGCGCCGGGGCTCCCGCCTGTCTGCCGCCGCCTGGGGCGAGGGTTTGATATTTGCGGTGTTGTGGGGCGTGCCTTTCGTACTGCTCGTCGCGCTCGGGTTGAAGCTGACTTCGGCGGCTCAGGCCGCGTCTGTCGCACCGACGTTGATGCCAGTCTTCGCCGGCGTGTTCGGTTGGGGTTTCCTGCGTGAGCGGCAGGGAAGGTCACGCTGGATCGGCTATGCGGCGATCATTACAGGGCTCGTTTGCCTGGTGGGTGCCGGTGTAGCAGCCCATGGCAAACCCAATCCTTTTGGCATGTTCGCACTGACGGCCGCTGCCGCGATGTGGGCCATCTATACGCTGCTGTTTCGACGCAGCGGCCTGACACCGATTCAGTCCGCTGCGCTGATCTGCCTCTGGTCGATGGCGCTTTATCTTCCAGTCTATCTGTTCCTCGGCCTCAGCCGGTTCAGCCTTGCCTCCCCGGGCGAGATCGCCTTGCAGGGGCTTTATCAAGGCGTGCTGATGAGTGGCGTCGCGCTCATCACCTATAACCGGGCCGTTTCCCTGCTCGGCTCTTCGGCTGCCACCGCTGTCATTGCGCTGCTTCCTGCTGTTGCCTCGGTTCTCGCCATACCCGTTCTTGGCGAAACGCCGTCGCTGGCCGAAGGTGTGTCGATCGTCATCATCGTTTTCGGTGTACTGCTCGCTTCCAGGCCCGCGCCCGCGCGCATTGCAGCAGTGCGGCGTGCATCAACCCATTCTCAAACCTGAAGGTACCGCCATGATCCGCTTTTACTTCCACCCCACGCCAAATCCGGCCAAGATTGCCCTGTTTCTCGAGGAGACGGGTCTTCCCTACGAGATGGTCCCCATCGATACGAGCAAGGGCGAGCAGCACACGCCGCAATTCCGCGCGATCAACCCCAACGGCAAGGTGCCTGCCATCGTCGATACAGACGGGCCGGGCGGCAAGGAAGCGCGCGTGTTCGACTCCACGGCGATCCTGCTCTATCTGGCGGAGAAGACCGGCAAATTGCAGGGCGCACCGGAGGACAGACCCGAGCTGCTTTCGTGGCTCCTGTTTCTGGCATCCGGTCTGGGGCCATTCTCGGGCCAGGCAGTGCACTTCCAGTTCGCCGCGCCCGAAGGGCTCGACTATGCGGTGAACCGTTATCGACGTGAAGCCGAGCGCCACTACCAGGTTCTGAACGACCATCTGGAAGGGCGGACGTACATCGTTGGTGAAACGTACACAATCGCGGATATATCGGCATGGGGATGGCTCGATCGCGCTTCGCGTGTACTAAAGGGGGCCGACGATCCGCTGGGGTCGTTTCCCAACCTCAAGCGGCTGTTCGAAACAGTCGATGCACGCCCAGCGGCGGCCCGCGCCAGAGCAGTCGGCAAGGACTACGAGTTCAAGAAGGTCAACGACGAGGAGACCCGTCGCGCGCTGTTCCCGTCCAACTATCCGCTGGTTGCCTGAATCGGCACTGAGCCGTTTCGGAGAACTGCATGGCTGATTCTCTCGACGATATTCCCCCGAAGGTCTGACCTGGAACAAACGCAGCGGCGGCATCTTTGCGAACATCAACCGACCGGTTGCCGGGCCGACGCATGAAAAGGTGCTGCCTGTCGGGCGTCATCCGCTGCAGCTTTATTCGCTGAGCACGCCCAATGGCGTAAAGGTCACGATCCTGCTGTACGAACTGCTCGCAGCCGGCTATTCGGGGGCCGAGTATGACGCCTGGCTGATCAGGATCGGCGAGGGTGAGCAGTTCGGCAGCGGCTTCGTGGGCATCAGTCCGAACTCGAAGATCCCCGCGTTGCTGGGTCGCAGCGGACCGAAGCCGTGTTATCGACGAAGTGGAGCGAGCAGCGCGGGCCGTGCGTGAATCGGCCGAGGGCCTGACAGGCCGGTCGATCCGTGGAAGTATGGGTACGATTATGGGTATCTGACGGTTCGTCGCGGCGGGAGTCATACCTGGCGGGGTTTCCCGGGCGGGAGTTGTAGTCGGCTGCCTTCCGCCCAAGGGTCGTGGACTTGGTGGCTTCAGAAAATTGTGGAGTTCATCAATCAATGTCGTTTGCGACACGACAGCGACCGCGAGTGCCGCCGCCTCCCATCAAGGTAGTTGTGGCTTTGGCGGATACGGACGCGGCCGAGGCAGTACTATGCATGAGCCGTCACTTGTGGACGGCGCGCGTCCCGCCAGTGCATCCGCCGACACAATGTTCGACACGTTCCTGCTCGCGTTGCGCAATACGCTCGCCGCGTTCCGTGCGGAGCTGTCTTCGCGCACCTTCCTGGCGCGACTGCGCCGTTGCACGGAAGCGGTGCTTGCGACGCTCCTTGCCATCTATGCAAGCCGATCATTCGGGCTGCCCGAAATCTGGTGGGCCGCGATCTGCGCGTTTTCGCTGACGGGCCTCACGCTCGGCGCCGCGCTCGATCTCGGCGTGCAGCAGATCGCCGGCACGTTCGGCGGGACGGTCGCCGGGGTGCTGCTGTCGCGCTTCTGCGCGAACGACGTCGCACAGTTCGTGCTGCTCATGGCGTGCCTGTCGGCCGCCGGGTTGTATCTGGCGACGAAGCGCTCAGCGGGCTACATGTGGATTCTGTCAACAGCGCTCGCACTCTACGTCGTGGCGACGACTCATGCGCAACCCGCTGCGGACCTGCGCAGCGTCGCGCAGGCGTTGTGGCTCAATGCGCTGGTCGGCACGACGGCTTACCTGGGCGTAACGCTGCCTGGTGCGGCGGTGATGTCGGTGCTCGATGCGCGCGACCCCGAAGCCGGCGCCGTCCGTCCCGCCGTCGCGCACGCGTTCACGGACCGGACCCTCGGTCGCGTGCCGCATACAATGATCGGTGCGATCACGCTGTCGGTGCTGGCGTATCTCGCGTGGCGTTATCCCACCGACGGCTTCGCTCAGGCAATGACGACAGCCATCGTCGTGCTGATGGTTCCCGTCGATGCACAGGGCACGTGGTCGCTTTACCGCGTCGTACAGCGGATGTGCCACCGGCTGCTCGGCTGCGCGCTAGGCTGCGCCGTCGTGTTCGGCGTGCTGCCACTGACGGCGGGTAGCGTCGCGTACTGTCTGCTCGCCGTCAGCGTGTTCGTGTGGCTTTCATGCTATCTGCGCTTCGGGCACTCGGACATCAGCTATGCGGGCACGCAGTTCGGCGCGGTGGTCATCCTTGCGTTCGTGCATGACCGCTTGTGGCTCAGCGACGATGTCGGGCTCGCCTACCAGCGGCTGATGGGCATCGCAGCAGGCAACGTCGCGCTGGCCGTCGTACTGCTACTGGTGACGGCGGCCTGCGCCGTGTGGGCGAGCAGGCGTGCGTCATAGCGCATTACACGTTGCCCCATGAGCCGGACCGTTCTTCGCTGTCCGTCGTTACGCGTGGACATCAACGGAAAAGCAGCGATCTGCTCACGCTCAATAACAAGGCGAGCCGTTGCGGTTCGCCTTGTGCAGCGCCTGTTCATTGAGAATGTGAGCGCTACATGTAGAAGGTGCCCCGACACTGCGAATCGTGCGTATGCAACCTTTTCGTTCATGTGCGAAGAAGGCGAAGTGTGCCGCACGGGACAATCTTTTCGCGGTTCTTTCCTTCCCTCTCGATTTCATGGAGTATGCAATGACCTCGATTCGCGCAGACCTCGTCCTTTCGCAAAGTGCATTCAGCCATGTCGTTGACGTCCCGTTTGATGCGATAGATATCGCAAGCTGGCTCTTCGCACTTCCGGACGCGGAATATCAGCGCTGTGCTCCTCCCGATCATATTGCAGCTGGCGCCACGTGGACGGACGACGGTCGGCGCATGTCGATCAATGTCGAGCAGATTGGCACCGGCCTCGTTGTACAGCACTACGTCGGCGAAATCACGGAAAAGAACTACTGCCGGATGGTCTCGCTTTCGGACGTTTTCACGCCACACGGTCGCACAAAGGTCCAGGTAATCTGGGAGCTGAGTGCGAAGCAATTGGCAGATGGTAAGACGGAGTATACGAACAGCGTTATTTCGCATCCGACCGACGATTTCCTCGCCTTTATCGAGAAAATGGGTGTTTCTTTCGAACAGGCCGCGCGCGATCGCCAGAGCGCGTCGGGCGATCATAACCGGCGAGAGACCCCCCTCTTTGCTGAGAGCATTGCCCGCGCAGCACGTGCGAGGTTGGCTGCAAACAATCGCTGATTGTCGGCAAGCGGGAGAGCGCTCAATGCAGTGAGCCGCTCTCCACCGACGCGGTCATACCTGTTCAATACCGATGCCGAGTTCCGCCGCGTAGGCATTCAGTTCGCCGCCGACATCCGCCTTCAGTACGTCGATGAAGCGCTTGATCTTGGCATCGACGAATCGACGCGATGAATATACCGCGTACACATTGCGCTCATACGTGTGATATTGCGGCAGAACTCGCACGAGTGAGCCATTACGCAGATCGTCGATTGCCGAGAAGGCAGCGATCAGCCCGATTCCTGCGCCGTCTTTAAGTGTGGTCGACATTGCATCCATGTCATTCACGCCGAAGTGCGGCCCGGTCGGGCGGTGGACGACGCGACCCCCCGCGCTTTCCAGGCACCACTCGTCGGGCGAGTAATCGACTGTGCCAAGAAGTACGCATGTGTGTTCCGCCAGATCTTCCGGACCTTCGGGCGCAGGATGCTGTGCAAGATAAGCGGGCGACGCTGCGAGAATGCAATGGCTGACGCCGATCTTCTGGCTCACATACGCCGAATCTGGCAGCGTACGAGCAATCACAACCGCGACGTCAAGCTGCTCTTCGAGCAGGTTGGGCATTCTCTGCGACAGGAGAAGATCGACCGATACGTCGGGATAGGCACGCCGATACGCGAGCGCGGCACGCGCAACGAGGCGGCGTCCTATACCCGGAACCGTATGGACGCGCAGTTTGCCGCGTGGCTCCAGCTGGGCGTCACGCGCCTCGGCCTCCGCCTGCTCTATGTCCGCGAGGATCGCGATACTGCGTTCATAAAAGCGTCGTCCCGCGTCGGTTATCAGAAGTCGCCGTGTGGAACGCTGAAGCAACCTCGTATCGAGGTTCTGTTCGAGTACCGACACCGCACGTGAAATGTTACCTACCGTCGTGTCGAGGTGGTTGGCGACAGCCGTGAAGCTGCCCATTTCGACCACCTTCGCGAAAATCGACATGTTGTAAACCTTGTCCATTGCACGTCCTCGTTTTCGATTGTTCTCGTCGAATCGCCGCGTTTCCGCTCGCGCCGGCTGGCGATGATAGTGCAGACTCCCGTTTCCCGCAGACACGGGCCCGGTCGGCTACGCACGAGCGTTCGCCTCCAGTCGCCCTCGCGAGCGACGGGAATTTTCTCTCTACAGACAAGATTGATTCTTTCTGACTCCACTAAATCATCCTCCGTGTTGCGCCTAGACTTGGTTCCGGCGTCAGGAACTTGTCATACGGAATTGGCGACTTGACCGCGACCTGAGACGGCGACGCACTGTACAGACAGCATCAATAGATATCGCCAGTCGGATCAGTGATGAACGCTATTTACTTCGGTATCCGAATCGTAACTTCACCTGGGAGCTTGTTGAAATGGGCATCACCTACGGAGCACTGCATCTTTTTATCGACGGAGAATGGATCGACGCAAGCGAGCGCGAAACGGCACCCGTCAACAATCCGGCAACGCGACGCGAGCTGGGCCGCGTGCCGCTCGCGACGGCGGCCGATCTGGACCATGCGCTGAAAGTTGCGCAACGTTCCTTCGACGTTTGGCGCAATACGGTGCCGGCCGAACGCGCCCGCATCCTGAAACGCAGCGCGGAGCTGATGCGTGAGCGCGCCGAACACATCGCCACCCTGATGACGCTCGAAGAGGGCAAGCCGCTGACCGAGAGCCGCGACGAAGTCCTGCGTGCCGCCGAGTATTTCGAATGGTTCGCGGAAGAGGCACGCCGCATAGATGGCCGTGTGGTGCCGTCCAATCGTCCCGGCGTGCAACAACTCGTGAAGAAGCAGGCGATCGGCCCCGTTGCTGCCTTTACACCATGGAATTTCCCCGCGATCACGCCGGCGCGCAAGCTCTCCGCGGCACTCGCTGCAGGTTGCAGCGTCATCATCAAACCGGGTGAGGAGAGTCCCGCGACGGCGCTCGCGCTGGCGCGCGCACTGGACGACGCCGGGTTGCCCAAGGGCGTGCTGCAGGTCGTATTCGGCGTGCCCGATGAAGTATCGAAGCATCTGATCGCTTCTCCTGTCATCCGCAAGGTGACCTTCACGGGCTCGGTGCCGATCGGCCGCCTGCTGTCGGCGCGCGCGGCCGAGGGCGTCAAGCCGATCACGCTCGAACTCGGCGGCCACGGGCCCGTCCTCGTCTTCAACGATGCGGATGTCGAAAAGGCCGCTATCGAAGGCGCGGCGAACCGTTTTCGCGGTACCGGCCAGATCTGCATCTCGTCGACACGCTTTCTGATCCAGCGTGACGTCTACGACGAGTTTGTCGCGCATTTCGTCGGCGCTACCAAAGCGCTCAAGGTCGGCGACGGCATGGACCCGAGCACGCAGGTCGGCCCGCTGGCGAATCCGCGCCAGCTTGCCAAGATGGAAGAGCTCGTCGCCGATGCCGTGGCGCGCGGCGCGAAGGTGCTGGCCGGCGGGAAGCGGATCGAGGGCGACGGCTATTTCTTCGAACCCACCGTGCTCGCGGACGTGCCGATGGACGCACGCGTGATGCACGAGGAACCCTTCGGGCCGATCGCCGTGTTGATGCGCTTTAACGCGCTCGCCGATGGACTTGCCGAGGCCAACAGGCTGCCGTATGGCCTTTCCGCGTACGCGTTCACGAACAACGCGCGTACGGCCATCGACGTGGCCGATGGTCTGGAAACCGGCATGATCGGCATCAACCAGTACCGCATTGTTTCGACCGAACTGCCGTTCGGCGGCGTGAAGGAAAGCGGCCACGGTTCGGAAGGGGGAGCCGAGGGCATCGAGTATTACCTGACGCGCAAATTCATCAGCCAGGCTTAACAGGAGCACCGATATGTCTCGAGCAGATTTCAGCAGCCCGCGCGAAGCCGCGCGCGCCTTCACGCCGGCGCTCTCGGCGTTCGTCGACGACACGCTCTACCCGCGCATCTGGAACGACCCGGCACTTTCGCCACGAGACCGAAGCCTCGTGACCGTCGCCGCGCTGATCACGGGCGGGCATCTCGACGAGTTGCCGTCGCACTTGCGTCGTGCCGTGACGAACGGTGTCACGCGGGAGGAACTGTCGGCGGTAATCACGCACCTGGCGTTCTACGCAGGGTTCCCGGCAGCCATCTCGGCGTCGGCAGTTGCGCAGGCAGCGCTCGGCGCGAATGTTCAAACGGCGGATAGTGCCGCCGGTTCATCAGCCACGCAGGAGGGTTTGAAATGAAAGCCATCACATTCGAGGAGTTCGGCGCGGCCGAGGTTCTCCAGCTCGCCGATGTTCCGGCGCCCGAAGTCCGCCCCGACGATCTGCTGGTGCGCGTTCACGCTGCAGGCGTCAACCGCGCGGATCTCACGCATCGTCGTGGAGGTTACGGCCGGCCCAACTTCGGCGACTCCACGATCATGGGGCTCGAAATTGCTGGCGAAGTGATCGAAACGGGCGGTGCCGTGCAGGGCTACAAGGTCGGCGATCGCGTCATGGGTGTGGTCGGAGGCGGTGCGTATGCAGAGGTGGCGCGTATCGACTGGAGAATGGCAATGCCGATTCCAGCCGCCCTCGACTACGTTCATGCCGCTGCGATACCGGAGGTTTTCGTGACTGCGCACGAGGCGCTGATACATCTCGGACGCCTGCAGCGCGGCGATTCGGTGCTCATTCACGCAGCCGCGGGAGGCGTGGGCTCGGCGGCGGTGCAACTCGCTTATGCAACGGGTGCAACGGTGTTTGCGACTGCGGAAGGCTCGAAGCTCGAACGCGTCGTACAGCTCGGCGCGGACCATGCGATCGACTACAAGACGCAGGACTTCGCGGAAGTCGTCGCCGGCAAAACAGATAAACGCGGTGTGGATGTGGTTATCGACTTCGTCGGCGCACCGTATTTCGCGCGGAACGTAGCGTCGCTCGCAAACGGAGGGCGGCTGGTGCAGGTCGGCATTCTGGGCGGAGGCGGTGACGTGAGCGTCGGCCTCGAACAGATCCTGTACCGTCATCTGCAGATCATCGGCACGGTGATGAAGTCGCGCGCGCAGACCGAGAAACATGCAATGGTGCGGCGCTTTCGCGAGCATTGGCTCGAACGCTTCGCCGGCGGTGCAAGCCTGGAACCCGTCGTCGACAGCACGTTTGCGCTGGAAAACGCGGCTGATGCGCATCGCCGGATGGAATCGGCGGCGAACGTAGGGAAGATCATCCTGACGATGCGCGAGCGTACCTGAGGTTCGAGCTTGTGACTGAGGGAGCACCCATCTGGAGGTTTGAGGCGTTAGTCGACGTCCGCGAAACGCCTTATGTTTCGATACCCAGCGCCGTAATCAGCCGTTCACGCCTTTCGAGCGCCTGCAGTGAGCGCTTGCCGAGATGCGTGGCCACCAGGTTGAGCAGGCCTTCGCAGAACACCAGGTATGCGCCCATGCTGTTGCTGAAGAAACTGCTTTCGTGTGGGATCAAAAATGCGTGGGTCGCAGGCGGCACAAGCGGCGAGGCGAGCGTGTCCGTCGCGACCGATTTTCACCACGAGTTCGCGCAAGCCGTCGACGGTGCGCGGCGGCGACGCTGAAGGTGGCGTGCCGCCGTGACCAGTCCTGCTTTGCGGTGTCTGCTTGCTTGTGGCCATCGCGTTCTGAGGAGCGCGCCATGCAGACCGCATTCCCGGACGCTGGCGCCATGGGCTCGTTCTTCGGTGGCCGCCTCGCGCTGGCCGGTCATGTGGTGAGTCTGCTCGATATCGACGAGGCTCATATCGCATCGATTCGCAACATCCTGATGCGCTTCTTCACCGTGCCGAATGCGAAGGACGCGCGCAAGTCCGTGTTCTGGGCAACGACATGCCTGGATTTTCAACAGTCGACACATCTTTCACAATCGCTTAAGGCGTTGATCGGGCATTACGCCTGCACGTCGATGAGCACGCCAAGCGGCCGCCACTGGACTCCCTTCGTCTCGTCGGATAATCCGTCGAGTACCGCAGCCAGCGAGACTTTCGCGTTTGCACTCTGCGCGAGCGTCACGACATGATCGTTTAATGCCTGATTCAATTGTCCAATTGCGGATGTCATCGGGTCGTCCGGCTGTGTGTTAGCGCTGGAAAAGTTTTCGGAATCGTCGATATCGAAATCCCATTCGTCCGTAGACGTATCGTCGATGCTTGCCACGTTAGTGGACATCTTCGCCAGATCGGCAATCTGAGCGCCGAGATCTCGATAACCATTGACTGCCGAACTGGATGGCTGGATATCGGTCACGACGGAAAGCGCGTCGTTCGAGTCTTTGCTCGATATGCTCGCGCCATTGGCCAAGGCAATTGACTGTTGCAATTCGAGTGCCTGATACAGCGCCGCGATCAGTGATGCGCTCGACGCACTCACGCGCCTCGGTAACGACAAGGCGTCGGCGTTGTCGTTGAAACTGTCGCTGGTGGTCAAGCCCGTCGATGCATCGATGCCGAGTCGCGTCAACGTACGCTTTAGCGCTGCCATCAGTGCATCGTTGCTGCGGTCGGCCGTGCTGGCCGTCGACGATGCATCCTTTGATTGAGGAGGCTCGGGCGGTGGCGGTGTGGTGACAGACGAGTTCATGTTGATCGGATCAGGCGACATGGGACAGACGCTTCCTTTATCAGCGCTTGGAGAGACGGTCGAAAATCGAATGCACGGTAGCGACGTACAATCGGGTTATCGGGACCGTCGCGCGAGACTTGATGCTTTGTAATTGCACGAAAGGAAACCTGCCGTATGCGTGATCGGGTGGGTCGGCCGCGAACGGCCGATGTCGTTTCTCCTCTGTTGGCTAGTTGGTAACATTCGGCATCGTGACGTGAATCGCGTCGATAGTCCGTAGACGTCATGTCAGGCGACAACTGAAAATAACCGATGAAACGCAAACGAAACTTCTCTCGCACGATCTCATTCGTGATTTTGCTCATCGCTTCATCTGCCCATGCCGGGTGGTATGAGATCAGAAACTATGCGGGCACGATTGGCAGCCTTCCTGTTCATGTGTCATTGCAGACCTACGATGACATCAGCCGCAATGAGCCTGGTCAGTGGCGCGTAGATGGCAGTTACTACTACGATGCCCATCGCATTCCCATTCCATTGCAAGGTAAGCGCCAACCCAATGGAGAGATGCAGTTATGCGAAGCAGTAGAGCCTGTTTCGTTTGGCGATTCGCCAGCGGTGCCTGCCGCTTCGCCCACGCACCCTGTTACTTGTCCTATTGCGCTGAAAGTGAGTGATACGAACGCATCGGGGGAATGGCGGGTTGGAACAAGAGTCCTGCCGATCTCGCTGCATCAAGTCGGCAGTCTCAACGACACCGGTCCTGAAACACCTCGGGTGTCCGGTATTGTCGAAATACCGATGTGGCATCACACGAAGAACCATCTGTTGCTCGGTGTGTACCAGTCTTCGGCGGATTGTTCGTTGTCGATGGTGCGGCTGCGTCTTATCAATATCAAAAGTGGACAAGTCGACAAGGATCTGAAATTCGACTGCGGTGCGGGCGTCGTGGCGACTCCCATCTATGCCAACGTCTATCGTGCAGACAACCCGCGCCACGTGACGGTCATATTTCAGGGTGGATATCACGGCATGGGCGACGACCGGGATGTACCCGTTGAGCCATGAGTTTTTCGGAAAACATAAGCTGTCGACGTCATTGGCTCTGCTTGCGCGATCATCCCTGGAACCTTAAGCGCCTCGTTTCATTGGACGGCTTCTCGAACGCCATGAAGCGCGCATCAGCCTGGTCGCCGGGTAAAAAACGCCTATTTCCGGCCGAACATTGCTTCACTTTGCCATTAGCGATACCCTGAAATCGTTCATGAACGTCGAATGCCAGTCAACGCGGAGACAATCATTTCGTGAAGCGAGCATGGGCTTTCCCCTGCATCCTCGGCTTGAGCGTGATCCTGGGCGGATGCGGCAAGGGCGGATCGGGAAATGGTACTCAGGAACCGGGCACATCCGCGAGTGAGGCGCAGGTTCAGCCTGGGCGAGCCGCGAGCGGCTCAAGCGCCGCATCGGGCGCGCAGGCGCCGAGCGCGCCTGCCGTCGTCACCAAGGCGCAGTTGCCGGCCGAAGCAGGCGAAACCCTGCGTTTGATCAAAGCGGGCGGCCCTTTCCCTTTTGGCGAGGACGGTGTTCTGTTCCGCAACAGCGCGGCATTGCTGCCGCAGCATCCACGCGGCTATTACCACGCATACACAGTTCGCACGCCTGGCTCAGCGGATCGCGGACTACGCCGTATCGTATGTGGTGGACCGCGCAAGCAGATCAGTGACTGCTACTATACCGACGACTACTACGCCAGTTTCAAACGCATTGCAGATTAGCGTGCGCCAATTGATTACGCCCCGAGCCTCTTATAAGGCAGGCTCGGGGCGTTATGTTTTCAGAGACCGTGCCGAAACGGCCTGATCAGTAGCAGGAGTAGTCGAGACACGACCCGTCACAGACCAGCCTGAACATAGCGGCGCATCTTCCGTGAACGCCGATACGCGCCTGCGCTGGGCTGCACTGATTTCCGTCTGACGAGGTTCATAGTCGAGGGCCTCTGCCGAGGCCTTCGACTACATTGCACCCGTCACTGCCGACAGCTAGTGCCCGTGTGCTTGCCGCAATTCGGCGGCTGTTTTCATTCGTTGACTGGCTGGGCCGACGTGAAACCCTGCGGCGATGACAAAGAGAACTCCAGCGACAGGCCAGACATAGATGGCAGTGGCGACGCCAAGCCAACATGCTTCGTGAGCTGGGTAGGCGTGGAGAGCCCAGAAAAAGAAGGCAACTGGCAACATCAGCAGGAACAGAGCCGACCGATTAAGAAAAGCTCCGACTGCCGCTTTCTTGTGTTTCTCAGATTGCATGCCTGTCTCCATGAGGAATGGCACTGAGGCATAGCGTCGCACAGCAGTGATTTCGCGAATACTTGGTGAAATCCCTACCGTATGCCAATTCGCCAGGCAGCCTGTCAGCGTGCAGCGCAACAATACGTCCACCGGTTCACGCGGACTGGGCACCAAATCGCCGCTTCGTTTTGCTTCATTTTCGTCGAGATGATATGGAGTACGGATGAATACGATGGGCACCGGTAAACGGAGAAAATCCAGTCGCGATGTATTATTCCACCGTGGATACGCTGCTCCCTGGATGATGATTTCCTCGGGCACGTGTTCCGAGCATCCATGACGGGGAGTACATCATGGCAAGTGAATGGAAACGCCGGATGAGCTTGTTTGCCCAGCGTTTCTGGCAGCCCACCAGCGCCTGTATGACCTGCATGCCGGGGAGCTGGGGCAACATCTTGAGCCTTGTACATTGGGCGATTGCAGTCCAGACCGGACTGCTCACCGGAATTCTCGCGGTGCTGTTGACCTTCACGCCAGCCGCGAAACTCTACTCACATCGATATGGGAATGCGCTGATCGTCGGCTGTCTGACGACTTTGGGCGACGCATACTCGCATACCAGTCACTACCGCCTTCCCTTTGTCGAGCACGTGGCGACGGGCGTCGTGTCCGGTCTGTTCGCGCTGGCCGCCTCATATCTTCTTGAAGACCGGGGGCGGCGAATCCGGGCCGCCTGGGCACGGGTTTTCGGATAGCTTGCGTCGACTGTCGGAGCCGTCCAGGTCCAGCCACCTTCGCAAGGATCGCGCTCCCGTCGGGACGAGGCGGGCAACCGGATAAATACGGGCGTTCGCTGAAAACTGACGACGCGGGTGACAAAATCCCCGATCGGACCCGTACCTCTGGCGTCGAACGGCCGCTTTGGGTAAATCTGAGGATCTGTTCACGATTGCCCTGCATCTGACGGTCCGGCCCGCCTCGGTACACGGCATGAAGGGTCTCCGGACGGGAGCCGACGCCCTTTTATGCGTTCGAGATGACGCGCCGCGAGCAAGTTTCCAGTGTGAAAGCCCGCTCAGGCGCAAATGCTGATTGTGAGGAACCACGACTCCATGTTAAAAAGTGCATCGCACGGCTGGCGCGGCGCCAGCGACGCGCAACATCAATTTTGGGAATCTAGCAAATGGCAACAGGTACGGTGAAGTGGTTCAACGATGCAAAGGGTTTTGGTTTCATCACGCCGGACGGCGGTGGTGAAGACCTGTTCGCACATTTTTCGGAAATCCAGTCGAGCGGCTTCAAATCGCTCCAGGAAAACCAGAAAGTGACGTTTGAAGTGAAGCAAGGCCCGAAGGGCAAGCAAGCAGCGAACATCCAGCCGCAGTAAGGCGTTTCCGGCATCAGAAAATGACCCTTCGGGGTCATTTTTTTTGTCCTTGCGAAGCCAGAGTCCGGACGAAGCAGCCGCCGGAACGCCAATCTCGTTCCCGCCAACGCGCTGAACCGGCGACACGAACGCTCGCCCCACCGAAGCCTGTTCAATCTGATCCCACCTGCGCGACACCAGGCGAAAACCCTGGCTCGATTCTCCTTATCGACCGCAATGCTACTGGTGTGATGACAACACAAGTGACGAGTACACTGTCACAAACAGTGCGAGCGACAACGCAAACTGCCCCGCACGCCGAACAGGCAAGCCCGAGCGAACTGGAGCGCTCGACCATCCGCAAGGTGTCGCTGCGGCTCGTGCCGTTTGTGGCGCTGATGTTCTTCATCAACTTCCTCGATCGCCGGTCTCGCGCCCGGCGCGCCCTTGTGCCGCGCATGGTCGAAGTCGGCACAGCGCGATGGGCTGGAGATCGTGCTGAAGGGCGGGCAGATTGGTGGCGCGTCGTTCTTCGGATCGGTCAAGGCGGGCCGCGACGTCGAGTGAACGCCACGAGGCCAGCCGATACAGCGAGCGGTTCTTCGCAAGAACCCACGGGTATATGGTATTGTCATTACACCAGAAGCTTGTCGCTGAAATGTAATGGGCGAGATCATCCCGCGTCGGAAGCTGTACCAGGAAGTGGTGGACCGTCTGATGGAGCGCATCCGCTCGGGCGAAATAGCGCCCGACGCGCAACTGCCGTCAGAGCGCGAACTGATGGAAATCTATGGCGTCGGCCGGCCTGCCGTGCGCGAGGCGCTGCAGACGCTCGAACGCTCCGGCATCGTCGAGATCGTGCATGGGGAGCGCGCGCGCGTCGTCGTGCCGACGGCCGACCGGCTGATCGGGCAAATTGCCAGCGGCGCGATGCATTTGCTGCGCACCGACCCGCAGATGCTCGAGCATCTCAAGCACGCGCGCCTCTTTCTCGAAACGGGCACGGCGCGCATGGCCGCCGAGCGCGCGACCGAAGAAGACGTGGCGCGACTGCAATTGAGCGTCGCGCAACACCGGGCGTCGATGGTCAATCTGGAAGAGTTTATCGAGCGCGACATGGCGTTTCACCGCGAGATCGCGAGGATCAGCGGCAATCCGATTTTCCCGTCGATCGTCGAGTCGCTGTTCCGCTGGGCGGGCGAATATTATCGGCCGCTCGTGCGGGCGCCCGGCGCGGAAGAACTGACCTTGGCGGAGCATCAGCGCATCGTCGACGCCATCGCGGCGCATGACGGCGATGCCGCTGCCGAAGCCATGCACGCGCATCTGTCGCGCGCCAACCATCTGTACCGCAAATTGAGCCAATAACGCCGGTACGGCCTGCAGCGAGGCAGTCAGACAAGGCGCGGGTATGCGGCTGCCGCGCGAATGGTTCGCGCAGTCGATGTGCCACTGAGCCGTTTCAGCCCTTGCCCGCCGTGTACAACGGCTCTCACTTCGTTCGCAAGCGCCGCCTAGACGGGGCGCCCGCAAAACCGTCGCGATAGTCTCAGTGCGGGCGACGATGCGATTCGGCCATGATCTCGCACACTTCCAGATGGGTGCGCCATGCGTCGACGAAAAATTCGCGCACACGGGCGAAGAAACCGCCTTTCGCAGGCGTCGAGGTAGCAGTCGCGTAGCTCATTGCAAACTCCATTCAGGGTTATTGCCTAGGTATTAACCCTATAGTACACCCTCTATGGTGCATTGCAAAATAAAAATGCACGCGTACTGACACCACTTTGCGACGCAACTGCGACTATTGATGGGGCGTTGCGCCGTCGGCACCTTCACCGGGTGTCATGCCGGGCATATCGGCTGTGCTCCCGGTCGCCTTTCGCGGCGTATCGCCGGGAGTCCGGTTCCATGGGCTCGTCACCGGCTCGCCGTGATACGTCATCCCGGCCGTCGCTGCGCCGTGAGCGCCGCCGCTGCCGTTTCCGCCGTTGCCGTTCCCGCCGGCGTGCGCGAACGTTGCCGCGCATCCGCACAGCGCGGCGACGCACGCTTGTACCACCATGACTTTCCGCGTTGCTTTTCTCATCACATGACTCCTGGGCGTGCCAGCGAACATTTGCATGTCGCCGGATTCAATGTGCCGCTGAACAGGATGCCTGCCTGGCGGCGACGTGCAAGCGCTCGGCGCTTTTCGCTTTCGATGCCCGTTGTGTGCCGCAGGCGCCCGACCACCGCCCGGCCGCGCCTTGGTCCCGTCGCGGGCGTCGTTCTGATCTCGTATACGACGACCGGAATGCAATGGATGCAAAACGACTGCCCATCCCGGCAAGGGAAATTGACGTGAAGATGGGATTCCGCCTCGTTACGCTCCGAGGATGAGAGTGGCTCAAGTCGCGGCGTGGTCGCGCGTTTCGTCCTCGACCACAGTCGTATTGGCTATCCGGTCATGCAACGCTTGCTTCCGCTCGTTGAACAGCACCCATAGAAATCCGGCGCCGCACGTCGCGAAGCTCAGGAGATATCCGAACGTGCGCAGGCCGGCTTGTCGCACGGTCATCGCGCGTCCGGTATCGGCGTCCACGATTCGAAGGCGCAACGCGCGTTTGCCTGGTGACGTGCCCCATACGGCCCACATCACGCCCGTCAACAGGATGGGAAGGCATTGCCCGATTGCCAGCCAGAACACGATGCTTCTAGCGTACGACTCGGGTGCCGCCAGGATGTCCTCTGTCGAAGGTCCGAGCGGGACGAACAGCACGACGGCTGTCCACCAGATTGAATCGATAGTCAGCGCGGCCGCGCGCCGCGAGTACGAGGCATATCGCATCGGAAGGAGGTGTGGGGGCGAACTCGGGCTCGATATGCGAAGGCTGTCGAGATTGTCCAGGCTATTCGCCAGTATGCCGGAGTCCGCGATACCGCCACCGTCGGACCCATGGCTCATGCGGGGCCGCGCCATTGAATGGCGATGGGCTGGTTGGTCGTAGAATAGGCACATCAAGTGCTCAACTGCTCGACGACCGGGCGCGGCACGATATCCGGTCAAGGCCGCGTCCACCCGCCCGGGCCGACAAGCCGGATATTCGTAGCATCCGTGCGACCGCATCCGGTGGCCACAAGGAGGATGTCATGGCAGCGCGTTCAATCGCATCTCTCACGCTTTCCTTCGGCCTCGTCTCCATTCCCGTGAAGCTGTATTCGGCGACCGAGACTGCGTCAGGAATCGGCTTCAATCTGCTGACGCCAGAGGGCGATCGCGTGAAGCAACAGTATATTTCCGAGGCCACGGGCGAAGTCGTGGCGCGGGTGGATATGAAGAAGGGCTACGAGTTCGAGAAGGGCCAGTTCGTCGTCTTCGCACCCGAAGAGCTCAAAGCCCTGGAAGAAGGTGCCTCGCACGTTGTAGAGATTGTCTCGTTCGTCCCGGAAAAATCAGTCGACCCGCTCTACTACGACAAGGCCTACTTCATCGCGCCCGACAAGCGCGGCGGCAAGCCATACTGCCTCCTGCAGCAGGCCATGCGAGAAAGCGAGCGCTGCGCCTTGGCCAAATGGTCGTACAAGGGCAAGACCCGTATCGTTCAGATCCGCCCGGCCGATGAAGGCATGGTGTTCCAGCAGTTATTGTTCGCAGACGAAGTGCGCGCACTGGCCGACTTGCACATCGAGCAGATCGCCGTGACGGATGCCGAGTTGCAACTCGCGCTGCAGATAATCGACCAGGTTTCAGAAGATGCCTATGATCCTTCGGCATACGAAGACGAGGAAAAGAAGCGGATTCTGGAAGCCATAGACCGCAAGATCGCCGGTAAGCAGATCGTCTCGCCAGAGGCGTCTGCCGAAGACACGGGCGCGCAGGTAATCGATCTCATGGAGGCGCTGCGCGCGAGCCTCAGCGCCAACAAGACGAAGAAAGCCGGGCAAGCGAAGACGCCTGCGTCGAAGAAAGTTGCGCCTGTCGATGTCGCGGTGCTGGCGAGCAAGCCCCGTCGGCCCGCCAGGCGAGCCGCATCCGCGCCTGAAGTCAAAGAAGCGCCGCCGGCAAAGGTTCGAGCTCGAAAGTGAGCAGGCGCAATCAATCACACGACTACTCGCTGCGCAGCCTTCAATCTTTGCTGGGCGTTTCGCGACGCGTGCTTTCCGGGCTAATCGAAGCCGGATTCGTCGAGCCTTCTCGCGGTCCGCGCAACGAGTTGCGATTTACGTTTCAGGACGTCGTGGTGTTGCGCACAGCATTTCAGTTGCAAGCAGCAAAAATCACATCGCGCAAGATTTTGCGCGCGCTTGCCAGGCTGAAGGCCGAACTTCCTGACGAGCTTCCTCTTTCCGGCATTCGTATCACGGCCGTCGGTGACACCATTGCGGTCAAGACGGGGCAATCTCAATGGGACGCGGCCTCAGGGCAGCATCTGCTCGATTTCGAGGTCGCCCCGCTCGGGGGCGAGGTTGCCTTTCTTGACGCCGCGCCCCGCACACTGCGAAGCAAAGAGCAGCAGGCCGAGGAATGGTTCGCGCTGGCCGAGCAGCTTGCCAGCTCAGATGTCGTCGGCGCCGAGCAGGCGTACCGCAAGGTGCTCGAACTGGCCGACGCACCGCACTACCACGCCTACACCAATCTTGGCGTGCTGCTTTGCGAGACCGAAACGCGCTGCGAAGAAGCGCTGGCCGTGTTCGAGCGCGGGCTAGCGCATTTTCCGGACGATGCGCTGCTGCATTTCAACCGCGCTGTCGCGCTGGAGGAACTCAAACGCTACGCGCCGGCGATGGAAGCCTATGAGCGATGCCTCCAGCTCGACCCCGCCCATGCCGACGCGCATTTCAATCTTGCCCGCCTGAGTGAGATACGCGGCGACAGACAGGGACTCTTGCGGCATCTCAGCGCGTATCGCAGGCTCATCGGTTGATGGTGACTGCCATGCTCCGTCGCGCTTGTCCGAATGGTTACAGCTTGCTGGACTGTTCCTCTACCGCATCGCGCGTCGCGTCCCGGTAATGCTGGTGGACGGACGCACAATGCGGGGCTGCCAAATCAGCTCCGCTTTCCTTTGAGCGTGAAGGGCGCCAACAGCGACTCGATGTCGAGTCGATGCCCTTGAAGAAGCAGCAATCGCGCATGGAGCACGGTATTTTCAAGCACGAGCTTTGCGGTGCTCAGCAGATACAACGCATGAATATCGGAGACGGACATGCCCGTCTCCACGTTGTGGTGACGTTCAACGAGCGAACTGACAATCAGGCGGCGGAGTTCTTGCTCTCCAAACGGCAGGTCTGCGTAGTCGATGGGATCTTCTGCTTCAACTTCTCTAAGCATGTCGACAAGCGTTTCGGTGCTCACTTCCATGAGTCCTCCCCGGGACGAAGATCAAAGCTGGCGTGGTCATCAAACGTCATCCTGCGCCCACAGATTACTCATTCCATTAAAGGTAGTCCAGCGGCGGCGTCGACGGTTGATTGTCGAATAGAGAACTCATATATCGCGTTTCGCGATTTCCATTTGCCAATCGCTTGGTAGACCGCTTTTTTGCGCCCCTCTATGATCGTTTGACCTCATCTGGAGAGAGGCGATGATGTACCCCAACACCCGTCCCTTTTCCCACTGTCGGCGCTGATCCCGCGCGGCGGCCGTCCGCGCGCGGCGCTCAGCGCCAGCGGACACACAGTCTATCCGTGCATCGCGATTCCATCGAAGCGTGACCCGACACGCCCGTATTCGCACGTGCCCGGAACCGGAACATCCCCTTGTCGAGAGTAGAGCATGAGTCAATTTTTGTCTGCATTAAAGCGTGTCTTCCTTGCGCGGAACAGGCTGGCGATCCACGCCATCCTCGTTGCGTTCGCGTTCAATGGCGCTGGCGTTTTTGCTGCCGACACGCCGACCCTGAAGATCGGCACGGCAACCAGCCCGCAAATCGAAGCCTTGAAGATCGCGGCTCAGGAGGCCCGACAGCAAGGCCTCGACGTCAAGATCATCGAATTCACGGATTGGAACACGCCGAATGCGGCACTCGCCAACAAGGACATCGACGTCAACTACTTCCAGCACATTCCGTTCCTCGAAAACGCGAAGAAGCAGGGCGGCTACGACTTCGTGCCGATCGCACCCGGCACCATCATGAAGATCGGTTTGTATTCGAAGAAGGTCAAGCGCTTCGAAGATCTCAAGGACGGTGCGACGGTTGCGATTGCGAACGACCCCGTCAACGGCGGTCGCGGACTGTTGCTGCTGCAACGCGCCGGACTCATCAAGCTGAAACCGGGCGTCGACTATCGCGCGACCACGCTGGATATCGTCGATAACCCGAAGCATCTGAAGATCGTTGCGCTCGAAGCGTCACAGTTGGCGCGCTCGCTCGACGACGTCGATCTCGCGCAGGGCTATCCGAGCTTCATCAAACTCGCGGGCACGACCGACCCGAATAGCGCATTGCTCTTCGACGGCCTCGAAAACAAGAACTTCGCCATTCAATGGGTGGTGCGTCCGGAAAGTGTCAATGACCCACGCATCCGCAAGTTCATTTCGATCTATCAGCATTCGCCTGCCGTGCGCGCCGCGCTCGACAAGGCGTTCGGCAATCTGTACGCCGTTGCCTGGTGATGCGACGTTCAATGCGGGCCGTATGCGCGCTGCGCTCGCATGAACCAGCCGCCTGAAAAGGAACCGACGACATGACCCATCTGCTCGACGTAGCGGGTTTCATCGAAGAAAGCCCGGCGCTTGCCGTCAAGCCGGCGCCGCAGGACGACACCGCGCCCGCCGTCGTCTTCGACGATGCAGGCAAGGTATTTTCCACGCCACACGGCGAGCATGCAGTCGCGTTGGCGAAGGTGCGACTGGATGTCCGCCGTGGCGAAATATTCGGCATTATCGGCCGCAGCGGCGCGGGTAAATCGACATTGCTGCGTCTCGTCAATGGACTCGAAAAGCCGACCTCGGGCGCGGTGCGCGTGAACGGCGTGAGCGTCGGCGAACTCGACGAGCGCGGGCTCGTTGCGTTGCGGCGGCGCATCGGCATGGTTTTCCAGCACTTCAATCTGTTGTCGGCGAAAACCGTGTACGACAACATCGCGTTGCCGCTCAGGATCGCGGGCGTGCCCAAGGCGGGCATCGAGAGCAAGGTCTCGGCCCTGCTCGAACTCGTCGGCCTGTCGGCCAAACGCAATGCGTATCCGGCGAGTCTTTCGGGCGGGCAGAAGCAACGCGTCGGCATTGCACGCGCGCTGGTGCACGATCCCGACATTCTGCTGTGCGACGAAGCGACCTCCGCGCTCGACCCGGAAACGACGCAGTCCATTCTCGCGCTGCTGCGCGATATCAACCGGCGTCTCGGCCTCACGGTCATCCTCATCACGCACGAGATGGCCGTGATACGCGAGGTGTGCGATACCGTTGCCGTGATCGAACAGGGTGCCGTCGTCGAAACGGGGGCCGTGTGGCGCGTGTTCGGCGCGCCGCAACACGACGCGACGCGCGCGCTGTTGCGCACGCTGGTGCACGATCTTCCCGACGATCTCGCCGCACGCCTCAAGCCCGCGAGCGCCGATGCATTGCCGCGCGACGCCACCGATATTCTGCTCGACGTGCGCTACACGGGCGCCAACGGTCACGATCCGGACCTCGCGGCGCTGAGCGCGGCGTTGACCGTGGACGGCGGCCGCGTCAGCTTCCTGCACGGCGGCATCGATCGCATTCAGGGTCATGCACAGGGACGGCTCGTGGTGGCGGCGCAATTGGCCGGTCCCGGGCCGTTCGCGAGCCACATCGCCGCGTTGATCGAACGTGCGCGGCGACACGCGGATCACGTGGAGGTACTCGGCTATGTCTGAACTCTGGCTTTCGGAACTGACGGGCGCGATTCGCGACACGGTGCTGATGGTCGGCATTTCGGCCGTCGTCGCGCTGATCGTCGGCATTCCGCTCGCGCTGGTGCTGGTCACGACCACGCGCGGCGGCATCTATGAACGGCGCGCGGTGAATTCGACGCTCGGCGCGCTGGTCAATGCATTTCGCTCGACGCCCTTCATCATTCTGCTCGTCGCGCTGTTGCCGCTCACGCGCGTGCTGGTCGGCACGACGATCGGCGTATGGGCCGCGATCGTGCCGCTTTCCATCGCGGCGATTCCGTTCTTTGCGCGCGTCGCGGAAGTGAGCCTGCGCGAGGTGGATCGCGGTCTCATCGAAGCGGCCCAGGCGATGGGCGCGCAGCGCCGCCACATCATCTGGCATGTGTTGCTGCCGGAAGCACTGCCGGGCATTCTGGGCGGCTTCACGATCACGGTTGTCGCGATGATCGGCTCGTCGGCGATGGCGGGCGCCGTCGGCGCGGGCGGGCTCGGCGATCTGGCGATCCGCTACGGCTACCAGCGTTTCGACACGACTGTGATGGTGACGGTCATTGTGTTGCTGATCGCGATCGTCACGGCCGTACAGTTTGCCGGCGACCGCCTGGTCCGCCGGCTTGCGCAACGCACATGAAGACGACGACTCAACGGATCTGAGCGTCTGTGCGGTCAGGCAGTTCGACGCGGCTACGTTGGTGGCCATTCGCAGTGCCGCGTTGGACGCTTTCACCCGCAGCGTGCCGGTTAGGATATCTCGCGCTTTGCAATTGAGTGGCGCTGCTAAGCGAATGGCTATTCTCATCAAATAGAGAACATCGCGGACAGGGTCGGCGCGATATTGGCGTAAATCAACACCCAAGCGAGCGCGCGTTGCTCCTTGCTTGCGTGCCAGCTATCGATAGCAAGATTGATTCGTTGGAGAACGCGAAAGTCTTTACTTACGCTGTGGGATTACTCTCCCAACTCCGACCGATGATTCACGACGCTTCCACCCGCACACGCACGTTCGACCTGAAGAAAACCGCTTTCGCCTTACTCGGCACCCTGGCCGCCAGCGCTTTACTCGCGATCGGCGGCTGCAGCAAATCGGACGCCGACACGACAACACAACGCGCCCAATCATTGAAGCCTGTCACGGGCGGCACGCTGACATGGGGCGTGACGACCGAGCCGGCGTGTTTCGATCCGCATCGCGCGTCACAGCAGAACGCCTTCTGGGTCATCCGCAACTACATCGATTCGCTGATCAGCAAGAAGACGGACGGCACCTACGCGCCCTGGCTCGCAAAATCGTGGACCGTGGCCGACGACGGCAAGAGCTACACGTTCAACTTGCGCGACGACGTGCATTTCATCGACGGCACGCCGTTCGATGCGAACGCCGTGAAAGCCAACTTCGATTACATCCTGAAGAACGTCAGTACGACGTCGGCATCGGCTTCGTTGCTGGTGCACTTCGATCATGTCGAAGTGGTGTCGCCGTATGTCGCGCGTCTCGTGATGAAACAGCCGGATTCCACCACGCTGGAATCGCTGTCGAGCGTGAAGCTCGGCTTCATCTCGCCCAAGGCGCTCGCGGAAAACAAGGATCTGTGCGGCGGCGGTCCCGGCATCGTCGGCACGGGGCCGTTCGTGTTCAGTGCCTACCAGCGCGGACAATCGGCGACCTTCACGCGCAACGCCGACTACAAATGGGCGCCAGGGAACGCGCAGCATCAAGGGCAAGCCTGGCTCGAACAGGTGACGTACCGCTTTCTTCCCGAGGCTGCCGTGCGCACGGGCGCGCTCAGTTCGGGTCAGGTCGATCTGATCGAAGGTGTGCAGCCGACGGACGCCGCCGTATTCGACAAGGTGGATGGCTTCCAGTACCTGACGGGTCCGTCCGCGACGACCTCCTTCACGCTGAACATCAACTACACGGTCGCGCCCGCGAGCGATGTCAACGTGCGTCGTGCGCTGCGCGACGGCTTCGATCTCGATGCGATCGTCAAGAGCGTCTATCTCGGCACGGTGCAGCGCGCATGGTCGAACATCGGGCCCGACAATCCCGACTACAACGCCGAGCTCAAGCATTCGTGGGGCAACGACATCAAGCAGGCCAACCGTCTGCTGGACGAAGCAGGGTGGACGACGCGCGACAGCGAGGGCTTTCGCACGAAGGACGGCAAGCGGCTGTCGATCGAAGTCGGCTACCCGCAGCCCTATGTGCGCGATAGCCGCGACGTGCTGATCCGCGCCATCCAGTCGGCGCTGCGGCAAAACATCGGCCTCGATCTCGGGCTGCGCATCACCACGGCGGGCGACTTCGCGAACCAGAAGGCGACGGGCAACTGGACCATCTACCCGAACACCGACAATCCGTCGGATGTCGCGATGGAACTGTGGGACATGCTCGGCGACCAGGGCTTCCTCTATAACGCGATCAAAACGCCCGACGCGACCATCGTCGATACGATCAACCGGGCGCGGCTGCTGCCCATCGGCGACGAGCGGCGCAAGCTGCTCGCGTTCGTGCAGAAGCGTGCGGTCGACGAAGCGTTCATCGTGCCGCTGTTCGCGCCCGCTTACCATCTCGCGGCGAAGTCGACGGTCCACGGCGTGGGCTTCGAGCCGCAGCTCGACGGACCGGCGAGTGCGTACGACATCTGGGTCGACAGGCAGGGAGGCTGACGTGCTGAAGCAGATCGTCACGCGCGTGTTGACGGGCGTACTGGTGATGTGGCTTGCGGCGACCACGGCCTTCCTCGCGATCCATGCGCTGCCGGGCCGGATCGAGGACGTGCTGGCGGGCGACCTCGCGTATCCGGGCCTGCGCGAGGCGATCGCCGCGCAGTGGGGCCTCGATCACAGTCTGCCGTGGCAATACGGAGAGTTCCTGCTGCGTCTCGCGCGCGGCGATCTCGGCACGTCGTTCGTCATGCAGCAGCCGGTGCTCGCCGTGCTCGGCAGCCAGTTGTGGCCGACCATCCAGCTCGCGTGCGCGGCGGGCGTGCTCGCCATCGTGCTTGCGCTGGTCGTCGCGACCTCGACGGCGGGTGTCGCGGCGGGACGCGGCGCGTGGGCAAGCCGCCTCGCGTCGGCGCTGGAACTGCTGTTCACGTCGTCGCCCGTGTTCTGGCTCGGGCTGTTGCTGCTGATCGCGTTCTCGTTTCACTGGCGGCTGTTTCCGGTGTCGGGCGCGGCCGGCTGGCGCTCGCTCGTGCTGCCCGCCGTCACGCTCGCGCTGCCGACGGCAGGCGTGCTGTCGCAGGTCATGCGCGAGGCACTGGAGTCCGTCTTCGAACGGCCCTTCGTGACGACGGTGCGAGCGCGAGGCGTATCCGGGTTCGCGCTGCGCACGCGGCATGTGTTGCGGCATGCGTTGTTGCCCGTCGTCACGCTGGGCGGCTGGCTGATCGGCGGGCTGCTGGGCGGCGCCGTGATCACCGAGAAGATGTTCGGCCGTCCCGGCGTAGGCAGCGTGACGCTGACGGCGGTGACGTCGCAGGACGTGCCCGTCGTGCTCGCCGTCGTGCTGCTGGCCGCCTTCGTGCATGTCGCGATCTCGACGCTGCTCGACGTGCTGTATCTGTTCATCGATCCGAGGCTGCGCACATCATGAGCGATCTCTCATCTGTCGCCGTCGCATTGCAGCGGCGGTCACGGCTTGCGGCGCGGCTGCCGGCAGCCGTGCTGGTGTCGGCGGCGTTTCTCGTCGCGCTCGCTTTGGCGATGGCCTTTCCGCACGTCGTCACGCCTTACGATCCGCTCGTCAGCGATGTCGCGCACGCGATGCAGGCGCCCAGCCTCGATCACTGGTTCGGGACCGACCGCATCGGCCGCGACGTGTTTGCGCGCGTCGTGTATGGCGCCCGCTATTCACTGCTGATCGGGCTCGCCAGCATGGTCGTCAGTCTGCTGATCGGTCTCGTGGTCGGCATGACGGCGGGGCTCGGGCGGCGCGCCGTCGACGAGAGCGCGTCGCGCGTGTTCGACGTGCTGTCGGCCTTTCCTCCCGTTCTGCTGTCGCTGTTCGTCGTGACCTTTCTCGGCCAGGGCATCGTCAACATCGCGGTGGCCGTCGGCATTGCGGGCATTCCGAAGTTCGGCCGCGTGCTGCGTGCGCAGACCCTGGTGGTGCGCCGCGCCGATTACGTGACGCATGCCGTCGTGTGGGGCATGTCGCGCCGCCAGGTGTTTCTGCGCCACATCCTGCCGAACGTGCTGGCGGCCGTGCCCGTCATCGCGACCATCGATATCGGCAGCGCGATCATCGCCGTCTCCGGTCTCAGCTTCCTCGGTCTCGGCCCGCAGCCGCCGACGCCCGAATGGGGCGTGATGCTCGCCGAAGGCCGCGACGTGCTGCGCGTCGCGTGGTGGCCGAGCGTGTTTCCCGGCATGGCGATCACGCTGACGGTGGTGGCGTTTTCCGTGATCGGCAAACATCTGTCCCGCGTCTATGGAGTCAAAGCGCGATGAAGCACGATTTCTCCACCGCGCGCACGCTCGTCGACGTGCGCGGACTCGAGATCGGTTTTGCCGATGCGAACGACGGCCAGCCGCTGGTGCGCGGCGTCGATCTGACGATTCGCGCGGGCGAATGCGTGGCGCTGGTCGGCGAGTCGGGCTCGGGGAAGAGCTTGACGGCACGCAGCCTGATCGGCCTTGCCGGCCACGGCGCGCGAATCGCCGCGCGGCAGTTCGTGATCGACGGACGACACGCATTGCAGTTCCGCGAACGCGACTGGCGCGGCGTGCGCGGCGGCTTCGCGGGCCTCGTGATGCAAGATGCGCTGGTGTCGCTCGATCCGTTGCGCACGGTCGGCGCCGAGATCGAAGAGACGCTTGCCTTGCACTCGCCGTCCGGCTCGCGCAAGGCACGCCGGGCGCGCGTGCACGAGACGATGCGCGACGTCGGCATGCCCGAACCGGAGCGCCGCGCCCAGCAGTATGCGCACGAGCTGTCGGGTGGCTTGCGGCAACGGGCGTTGATCGCGTCGGCGATCGTTGCGGGCCCCGCACTGGTGATCGCCGACGAGCCGACCACCGCGCTCGACGTGACCGTGCAGGCCCAGATTCTCGACGTGCTCGCCGCGCGCCTGCGCGAGGGCGTCGGCATGTTGCTGGTCTCGCACGATCTGGCCGTCGTGGCGGAGGTGGCGGACCGCGTGCTGGTCATGCATCGCGGCGAGGTCGTCGAAAGCGGCGCGACGCACGACGTGTTGACGAATCCCGCGCATGCCTACACGCGCCGGCTGATCGCCGCGCAGCCGTCCGCGCATTCGCGCGGGCAGCGGCTGACGTCGGCGCGTTTCGACGCGGGCGCGCACAGCGCGTCGCAGGGGCGTGCCGATGCTGCGTCGCTGATCGTGCGCGACCCGTTGCCGCCACGGCAAAGCACGGCGCGCGAGACGCTGTTGCAGGTCGAAGCGCTGGGCAAGCGCTATGGGCGGCGCGGTGCGCGCTACGCGACAGCGGGCAGTGCAGCGGACGCGGGCGATTTCGTCGCGCTCGACGACGTGTCGTTCGACGTGCAGCGCGGCGAAGTGGTCGGCATCGTCGGCGAATCGGGTTCGGGCAAGAGCACCTGCGCGAAGCTCGTGTTGGGACTCGCGACGCCGTCGGCGGGCCAGGTGCGCTTTCTCGGCGCGCACTGGAACGGCGAGGGCGCGCGCGAACCGGCGCGCCGCGCGCTGCGCCCGAAGCTGCAGTACATTCCGCAAGACCCGCTCAGTTCGTTCGATCCACGCTACTGCGTGCGGCAACTGCTGGAGGAAGCGCTGTCGACGGCGGGCCTGGGCGCGCAGCAAGTGCGGGATCGCACTGTCGAACTGCTGGAGCAGGTCGGGCTGGATGCGCGTTATCTCGAACGGCGGCCGCTCTCGCTGTCGGGCGGACAGCGGCAGCGCGTGGCGATTGCTCGCGCGCTTGCTTCGCAGCCGGCGCTGATCGTTTGCGACGAGCCCGTGTCGGCGCTCGATGTGTACGTGCAGGCGCAGGTGCTCGATCTGCTCGGCACGTTGCAGGCGGAACTGGGCTTGTCCCTGCTGTTCATTTCGCACGATCTCGACGTGATCCGGCATGTCAGCGATCGTGTGCTCGTGTTCAAGGACGGACGCGTTGTCGAAGCGGGTGATGCACAACGGCTCTTCGTCGCGCCACGTCATGCGTACACGCGGCTGCTGATGTCGTCCGCGCCCTCGCTGCGGCGCGCGAAGGAGGAGGGCAGTGCCGGGCGCGCGCGCGAGGTTGAACCGCTGGCGGGATAAGCGCTGCGCCGCAAACGCCGGGCGGCAGACAGTCACGCGGTTTCCGGAGAGCGCGCGACTCTCGCGCGCACCTCGGGCGAGGCCTAACGCACGATACGAATGGGCGGCGAATAGGAGCTAACCGTTGTATCGCCACTCCCACCCGTTTGCGACGTGCCGTTCGGGTCTCCGCCGAAGCCCGCTTCGTCCACGGCTGCTGAATGACCCGGCATGCGAAGGCTCAGTGGCGAGGGGCTGCCCTGGTCCGTAACGACTGGCGCCGTGCGTACCGGCGATTGATCGAGCGGTTGACTCGCCTGCGCAAATGTGGACAGCGGGGTGGCGAAGATTGCCGCGATGGCGAGCGCTTGAACTGTCGATTTCATCGTGAAGTAGTGAGGTTGGAAATGGACGGGCACCATTGCCCACAGCGTGAGCGCAAGTGTATGAAGCGACACGCGAGCGAAGAAGATGCGCGTGCCGACATCTGGGTTCGGATGAAGTGAAAAGTCGTCGCGATTGAGTTCATGGATTGCGGCGATCAGGTGCTGACTGCCATGTCCATTTCATCGGAATCGACCGTGTCGGCGAGGCGCGGCGATTGGCTTGCGACCACACGGACGTCACGGGTCCCGTCAACCGGCGGACGGTTACGCGCGAATGCAAGCGGGGACTGGGCACAGATTTCCGCCACCCATTCGACGAACACCCGGACCTTCGGAGCGAGATGCCGGTTGTGCGGATAGACGGCAGACAACGGCATGGAGCGGACTTTCCACGGCGCGAGTATTTCCTTGAGCTCCCCCGCTTCGATGTGCGATGCAAGCATGAACGAGGGCGCCTGAATGATGCCCGCGCCGTTGACGCCGCACATCACGTAAGCGTCCGCATCGTTGACGGCGAGGCCGCCATTCATTTTCATATCGCGGCTTTCGCCATTCACATCGAAGTTCAAGCCGAGGGTTCGACCCGTACGGCTGGAAAAATAGTGCACCGCGACGTGTTGCTCCAGTTCTTCGAGTGAGCGAGGCTCGCCGTAGCGGGCGAGATAGGCCGGACTGGCGGCAGTGATGGTCGACAAGGCGCCGAGCCGCCGTGCAACCAGCGTCGAATCGTCCAGATTGCCGACGCGCAGCGCACAGTCGACTCCTTCCTGAATCAGGTCCACGTGCCGGTCGCCGAAACCCAGCATCAGCTCGACGTGCGGATACCGCTCGCGAAATTCTTCAAGGCGTGGCATCACGATCAGGCGTCCCAGCGAGCCGGGCATGTCCACTCTGAGTTTGCCCCGAGGACCTTTGACGACGTTGGCGAGACTGTCCTCGATCTCGTCGATGTCGGCGAGCACCCGCACGCAGCGTTCGTAGTATCCCGCGCCTTCTGGCGTCAGATTCAGGCGGCGCGTGGTTCGCTGCATCAGGCGCGTGTGCAGATTCGCTTCCAGATTCTTGATGATGGTGGTGGCCGACGCACGCGGAATGTCCAGAGCGTCCGCTGCGCGGGCGAAGCTGTTCATCTCGACGACCTTGGTGAAGACCTTCATCGCCAGGAGCTTGTCCATATTCCCTTACCTCACACAAATCAGCTGCAACTTGCTTTCGGACGCGGCAGGGCTGCGGATAGCTGTGATTCTTCGGCTGCCGTGAACAGTGTTCTGGATTATAACCATTTATCTGTTTTTCGTCTTCGGACAGAATGGCATGCATCGAAACATCCCGGAAGGCGCAGGCCTGCAGGCTATGTCAATCAATGTCGAACAGGCGATCGAAATTCAGAACGTGGATCTGGAAGGCCACGCACAGGCCATCCGGTTGCGTACCTATCGTCCTCCAGGCAGGCGCGACGCGTTGCCTGTCATATTTTTCTTTCACGGCGGCGGATTCGTTAAAGGAACGCCCGAGCAGTCCGATCCGACGTGCTCGCAGATTGCGCGTCAGGCGCATGCACTGGTCGTTTCAGTGGGTTATTCGCTGGCGCCGGCCTTTCCGTTTCCCACTGCGCTCCATGACGGATTCCTCGCTGCACAGTGGCTCGTCACCCATGCGCGCGCACTTCATGCCGACGCGAAGCGAATGGCTGTTGCCGGGCACGACGCGGGCGGCAATCTGGCGACAGGTCTCGCGGCAATGGTCCGCGACCGGGCCTCTTTCCGTTTTTGCGCCCAGGCGCTGGTTGCGCCGCTGCTCGATCCGAGCATGACGCGCTTTCCTGATCTGGATGATGAAATAACACTAGATATGTGCGCAGAGGAATGCGCGTCCGGATATCGGGCCTATCTGCCGTTGGCGTCTCTGAGGCTTCATCCCTACGCAGCGCCGATCGAATCGCTGCGTCTGGCGGGGCTGCCTGCTGCATTCATCGCAAGCGCAGCGAACGACCTGATGCACGTGGAGGCCGAGCGGTACGCCGCCGGGCTGATCGCAGCGGGCGTGCCCACCACGGTGACACGTTACCGCGGCGTCGCGCACTACGAACTGGCGTCACGACAGGAAGTCATCGCTGACGTTGCCGCCTTCTTCAGTAAAGAACTTGGCACTGCGCCGAAGCGTTCCTGATTCATGTAACCAGAAAAATGGAGTTTGAAAATGCCGTCAAAGCGTAGGCTGGTTGCCGCCAGCGCGGTCTTGCTGGTCATCGTCGCGGGCACTGCGGCGACATATCACGTGCGCGGCAGCGCGCCCCTGAGCGACGCTGCCGCCGCTGCGGCGCCGCCGGCTGCGGACGTGGATGTCGCGCCCGTGGTCTCGCAGACCATCACCGACTATCAGGCCTACTCTGGCCGCATCGAGGCCATCAACAACGTGGAGATCCGGCCGCTCGTGTCCGGAACGATCGTCGCCGTCCACTTCCACGACGGCGCGACGGTCAAAAAGGGCGACCTGCTCGTTACGATCGACCCGCGCCCGTATCAGGCGGAGGTCGACCGCGCGGCCGCGCAACTCGCTTCGGCGGAGTCGCGCAATGGTTATGCGGCGGCCGATTGGGCTCGCGCGCAAAGGCTGCTCACGGACAACGCCATTGCCAAACGCGACTACGACCAGGCGCAGAACGCAAATCGGGAAGCCCTGGCCGCTGTGAAGGCGGCCAGGGCCGCGCTCGAAGCGGCGCAGATCAATCTCGGCTACACCGCCATCACGGCGCCCGTGTCGGGACGCGTATCCCGTGCGGAATTGACGGTAGGCAACATCGTTTCGCCGGGGGCCAATGCGCCCGTGCTGACCACGCTGGTGTCGACGTCGCCCATCTATGCGTCATTCGATGTCGACGAGCAGACGTACCTGCGCTTTCTCAGTCGCGACTCGAAAGTGACGGTGCCTGTCTCCGTGGGTCTCGCTAACGAGACGGGCTATTCGCGGCAGGGCGTGATCGATTCCGTGGACAACCGGCTCGACACCAGCTCCGGGACGATTCGCGTGCGCGCGCGTTTCGGCAACGAGGATGGCGTGCTGGTCCCCGGCCTTTACGTGCGGGCCCGCGTTGGCGGCGGTGTGCCGCATCAGGCAGTGCTGGTCAGCGACGCAGCCATTCAGACCGACCAGGACAAGAAGTTCGTGCTGCTGGTGGACGCGGAGAACCGGGTCCGATACCGCGAAGTCAAGCTGGGCGACCAGCACCAGGGTTTGCGCGTCATCACGGGCGGCCTGCAGCCGGGAGACCGTGTCGTCGTGAACGGCATACAACGCGTTCGCCCGGGCGATCCCGTCAAGCCCAACCCGGTGCAAATGTCGGGCGACACCGCCTCCACGACAAGGGCTTCCTGAGTGCGCGCATTGCGCATGGCCCTTCATGCCTAGCCAGAGAATGTCATGAACCTCTCCAAGTTTTTTATCGAACGCCCGATATTTGCGGCGGTGCTGTCAGCCATGATCTTGCTGGCGGGGCTGATCTCGATGGTGAATCTGCCCATCTCCGAATATCCAGGCGTAGTGCCTCCGTCCGTCGTGGTGACGGCGCAATATCCCGGCGCCAATCCGAAGGTGATTGCCGAAACGGTTGCGTCGCCGCTCGAAGAACAGATCAACGGTGTCGAAAACATGCTGTACATGCAGTCGCAGGCGAATAGCGACGGCACGCTCACCTTGACGATCACGTTCAAGCTCGGCACGAATCCCGACCTCGCGCAGCAGCAGGTGGAAACGCGTGTGAACCAGGCGCTGCCGCGCTTGCCCGAGGACGTGCAACGCCTCGGGGTCACGACGATCAAGTCGTCGCCGACGCTCACGATGGTTGTCCACCTTGTTTCGCCGAGCGAGAAATACAACAGCACGTATCTGCGCAACTATGCGCTGATCAACGTTCGCGACCGGCTCGAACGTATTCCCGGCGTCGGCCAGGTGACGTTGTGGGGCTCCGGCGACTATTCGATGCGCGTGTGGCTCGATCCGCAGAAAGTAGCCGAGCACAACATGACCGCCAACGATGTCGTAACGGCGATCCGCGACCAGAACCTTCAGGTGGCGGCCGGCCAGGTGGGTGCGTCTCCGTCGACGCCCGATGCACCGCTGCAACTGAATGTGAATGCGCAGGGCAGACTCGAGACCGAAGACGAATTCCGCGACATCGTCCTGAAGACATCGGCCGATGGCGCAGTGACGCGGCTCAAGGACGTCGCGCGAGTGGAAATGGGCGCGTCCGAATATGCGCGCCGCTCGCTGCTGAATAACAAGTCGGCGGTCGCGATGGCGATCTTCGAGCTGCCGAATGCGAACTCGCTGGACATTTCGGAGCATGTTCGCGATGCGATGAAGCAACTCCAGGCCGACATGCCGGAAGGCGTGAAGTACGACATCGTCTATGACCCGACGCAGTTCGTGCGTTCGAGTATCCACGCGGTGATTCATACGCTGCTGGAAGCCGTCGCACTCGTCGTGCTGGTCGTCATCGTGTTCCTGCAAACGTGGCGGGCGTCGATCATCCCGCTGCTCGCCGTTCCCGTTTCGATTGTCGGCACGTTCTCGCTGTTGCTTGCATTCGGCTTCTCGATCAATGCGCTGTCGCTGTTCGGCATGGTGCTGGCAATCGGCATCGTGGTCGACGACGCGATCGTGGTGGTCGAGAACGTCGAACGCAATATCGCTACGGGCCTGACGCCGAAGGAGGCGACCCATCAGGCGATGCAGGAGGTGAGCGGGCCGATTATCGCCATTGCCCTGACGCTGATTGCCGTGTTCGTGCCGCTCGCTTTCATGAACGGCCTGACGGGCCAGTTCTACAAGCAGTTCGCGATGACCATTGCGATCTCGACGGTCATTTCCGCATTCAACTCGCTGACGCTCTCGCCCGCGCTTTCCGCGCTGTTGCTCAAAGGGCATCACGACCCGAAGGACTGGCTCACGCGCGCGATGGATCGGGTGTTCGGTCCGTTCTTCAACGCGTTCAACAAGGTCTTTCATCGCGGCTCCGAGTCGTATAGCCACGGTGTGTCGAAGGTCGTCAACCGCAAGGTCGTCATTCTCGCGATCTATGCCGTGTTGCTGGGGCTGACCGTGCTGATGAGCAAGGTCGTGCCGGGTGGATTCGTTCCCGTTCAGGACAAGCAGTACCTGGTCGCTATCGTGCAGTTGCCCAACGGCGCGTCGCTCGACCGCACGGAAGATGTGGTGCGCGAAGTCGGGGAAATCGCGTTGAAGACGCCCGGCGTCGAATCGGCCGTGCAGTTCCCAGGCTTGTCGATCAACGGCTTCACCAACTCGTCGAGTTCGGCTGTCATCTTCTTCGGGGAAACGCCATTCGAAGAGCGTAAGGGCAAGTCGATGAACGGACTGAGCATTGCCGCCGAACTGAACAAGCGGCTGTCCGGCATCAAGGGTGCGTTCGTCGCGGTGTTTCCGCCGCCGCCCGTTCTCGGTCTTGGCACGCTGGGCGGCTTCAAGCTTCAGATCGAAGACCAGCAGGCGCAGGGCTATACCGCGCTCAACAACGCGACCCAGTCGTTCCTCAAAGAGGCCGCGAAGACGCCTGAACTCGGCCCGGCGTTCTCGACGTACCAGATCAATGTGCCGCAAGTGAATGTCGCTGTGGACCGCGTGAAGGCCAAGCAATTGGGCATCTCCGTGAACGACATTTTCAGCACGATGCAGGTGTATCTCGGTTCGTTCTATGTGAATGACTTCAACCGGTTCGGCCGCGTCTATCAGGTGCGCGTGCAGGCGGATGCGCCATTCCGCGCGCACATGGACGACATCGGATTGCTGAAGACGCGTAACGACAAGGGAGAGATGGTGCCGTTGTCCACCCTCGTGAAAGTCACGCCAACCTACGGTCCTGACTCGGTGGTCCGATACAACGGCTATACGGCGGCGGATATCAACGGCGGTCCCGCGCCGGGTTATTCGTCGGGGCAGGCCCAGGCCGCCATCGAAAAGGTCGCGGCGAAGACGTTGCCGCGAGGCATGAAGTTCGAGTGGACCGATCTGACGTATCAGCAGATTCTTGCGGGCAATGCGGCGCTCTGGGTGTTCCCGATCAGCGTTCTGCTCGTCTACATGGTGCTGGCCGCGATGTATGAAAGCCTCACGTTGCCGCTCGCCATTCTGATGATCGTACCGATGAGCGTGCTGTCCGCACTGCTCGGCGTCTGGTTGACTCACGGCGACAACAACATCTTCACGCAGATCGGCCTCATGGTGCTGGTCGGGTTGTCCGCGAAGAACGCGATCCTGATTGTCGAATTTGCCCGGGAACTGGAGATGGAAGGGCGCTCGATCGTGCAGGCCGCGATCGAAGCCAGCCGGCTGCGTTTGCGGCCGATCCTGATGACGTCGTTCGCGTTCATCATGGGTGTGGTGCCGCTGGTCGTGTCGAGCGGCGCGGGTTCGGAGATGCGTCACGCGATCGGTATTGCGGTGTTCTTCGGGATGCTGGGCGTCACCCTGTTCGGCTTGCTGCTGACACCCGTCTTCTATGTCGTTCTGCGAAAGCTCGACAGGAAAGAGCACATCGTGGACAAGCACGGACATCACCCGCACGTTCGCGGTGTCGATGCTTCCGTCGAAGCGTGAGGATCATCATGTCGAACAATAGAATGAAGGCTGTCCTCTGGAGCTCGTTGACGCTGTTGAGCGCGGCCCTTCTGACGGCCGGTTGCTCGCTGGCGCCGGAGTACAAGGTGCCGGCTTCGGCTGCCTCCGCGGCTTTCAAGGAAACGCCCGTCACGACGGCAACGGCCGCAACGCAAGGGCAGGCGGGGGCGTGGAAAATCGCGCAACCGTCGGACCAGATTCCGCGCGGGAAGTGGTGGGTGATTTTCGATGATCCCGCTCTCGACGATCTGGAAGAACAGGCGCTCGCCGCCAACCAGAATCTGGCTGCGGCTGCGGCGCGCCTCCAGGAAGCGCGCGCGCTCCAGCAGGCGACCCGCGCTGGCCTGTTTCCGACTATCGACGCAGGCTTTGGACCCACCCGGGAAAAGGTTTCGCCCGCTTCGCAGTTACAGCCGGACGGTGGAAACATTCCGGCACAGACCTTGTGGCGCGCTCAGGCGACGGCGAGTTATGAAGTGGACCTGTTCGGACGGGTATCCGACGCGGTGCGGGCGAGCCGCGCGGAGAGCGAACAATCGGCGGCGCTGCTGCGCTCGGTTCAGCTCTCGTTGCAGGCGGATGTCGCTGCGAACTACTTCAAGGTCCGCGAGCTGGACGCGGAACTGCAGGTCTACGCGCAGAACGTGTCGCTTCGCGAGCAGGCGCTGAAACTCGTGCAGTCGAAGTTCGGTGCAGGCGACATCGCCGAACTCGATGTCGCCCGCGCCAAAGCCGAACTGGCAACGGCACGTTCCGACGCGATGACGGCAGAACGACAACGGGCGACGGCCGAGCACAGTCTCGCGGTTCTTCTGGGCAAGGCGCCGTCCGAATTCTCGATGGCATCGAACCCGTTGCGGCCCGTGCAGATTCGCATTCCGCCAGGCTTGCCGTCCGCGCTGCTGGAGCGGCGGCCCGATATTGCAGCTGCCGAACGGGCCATGGCAGCGGCAAACGCGCGAGTCGGCGTGGCGAAGGCGGCGTATTTCCCGGCGCTGTCGATAACGGGCGCAGCGGGATTCGAGTCCGCGACGCTGGCAGACCTGTTCAAATGGTCCAGCCGGGCGTTCATTCTCGGACCGCTGGCGGGCACCGCGCTGACCGTGCCGATTTTCGACGGAGGCCGTCGCGCGGGGAATCTCGCGAACGCGCGGGCCGTGTTCGACGAGGACGTGGCGAAGTATCGTCAGCAGGTGCTGCAGGCTTTTCAGGAGGTCGAAGACAACCTGTCGGACTTGCGGATACTCGAACAGCAGGTTCAGACGCAGGATGAGGCCGTGCAGGCGTCGTCGCGGGCTGCAACGATCTCGCGCACGCAGTATCGGGAAGGCGCCGTCAACTATCTCGATGTGATCGACGCCGAGCGCACCGTGCTTCAGTCGCAAACCACGGCCGTGCAACTCACCGGTCTTCAGGCGGCGGCGACCGTCAATCTGGTTCGCGCGCTCGGTGGCGGATGGGGCGATGACGTGATCGTCGGCTCCATCGATACGACGCGGGCGGAGTCGACCGGGCGGCAGTGAAGCGCGGGCGATCAGCATGAGAAAAGCGGCGAGCGCGCCTTTGCGCGATGCTCGCCGCTTCTTCAGATCTCCGCTATTTTGCGGCGCGTTTCGGCGACAGCAGTTCGAGTATCTGGCTTAACACGCCGTCGAGAATCTGCTTCGAAAGCTTGGGGTCCGTTACGGCGCGCGACAGTGCAACTGCGCCGACACACGCGCTCAGGACGAAATGCGCTTCGGCGCGCTTGTCCGCGCTGTCTTCGGTCGGGATGGCTTTTGCGATCAGCTCGGCCATGCGCTTGACACGGTTCGTATAGGCCGCGCGCGCGTCGTCCGTGCTGCGGCTCATATCGTTCACGAGCGTTGAAACGGGACAACTATTCGACACCTCGTCACGATGCGCATCGGAGAGGTACATGCGCATCGCTTGCCGGGGCGAGGTGACCATCGCCGCTTCCCAGGGCTCGACGTCGCGCAGGGCGTGCTCGAACGCCTCGGCGATGAGCTCGTCGCGGGAAGCAAAATGCCGGTAAAAACCGCCTACAGTGAGGCCCGCGTCTTTCATCAGGTCAGCGATGCTGATGCCGTCCAACCCCTGTTCGCGGAAGCGTTTGGCAGCGGCATCGACGATACGTTGATGGGTGGCAATCTTGTCAGCTTGCGAATGTCCCATGTCTTCGGCTCCCACGGATCAAGAGGATTATTATAATCCTGATCGGGTTGCGTCGGGGCTGCGGCTGGTCCCGGTCGAATCGGCGTCGTCCGATGTTCGCCATGACAGTCAGACAGGCGCCATTCCGTGCGCGATTTTCACTTCATTGCCGCCCGCCGAAACGAGATGGTTCAGCAAAGCTTTAGCGGCTTCCTGCCGTTCCGACGATGCGCAAATAGCCGCTGAAAACACCGTGACAGCCTGGATGGCGGCTGGAAGCATGCCGATTATGTCGATGCCGGGTTCGTGGACAAGTTCGCTGAGCTGCTGGAAACCGAGTTCGACCGTTCCTTGTGCAACGAGACTGCCGACGGGCACGCCGGGCCGCGCCTCGACGATACGATCCGCGATGACGTCGGCAATACCCCATTGACGAAGCAGATTGACCATATGCGTCCCGCTCGGTCCCGTCGAATACCCGATGGTCCGGGCGCGCAGCACGGCATCGCGCACAGCGGATTCTGAACTGAGGTCCCGACGCGGCTCCCCGTGTTTGACGGCGACGGCCACCTCCGAACGCGCGACGCCGACGCGGCTCGCAGCGATGATGTGACCATTGCGCTCCAGCCGGTCGAGCGCATCGCATGCGAGAACGACCACATCGAAACGCTCGCCTTCCTGAATGCGGCGGGCCGCTTCAACCCCGCCTACCGATACGATCGAAACGCGCTGCCCGGACGCAGCCTCGTACGCTTGCGCCAGCTGCGTCAAAACATGACGCGTCGCCATCGACGATATGACGGTCAATGAATCACGCGAAGTATCAGTCGGCATGCCCGTCTCGATCAGTCGATATAACGCAGGCCCGCCTGCTTCAGCGGTTCTCGCATGTTGTACATGTCGAGCCCCAGAACGCCGGAAGCGAGCCTGGCGCGCTTTTCCGCTTCCAGTGCTTCGCGCGCACTCGCCTTGTCGAGCACCGCGGCGGCGGCAGAAGCGGGAACCGCGACCACTCCGTCGAAGTCCGCGACGATCACATCGCCGGGCGCAACGAGTGCGCCCGCGCAGATCACGGGGATATTGACCGAGCCCACCGTTGCCTTGATGGTGCCTTTCGAGGAAATCGCCTTGCTCCAGACGGGGAAACCCATTTCCTCGAGCACTCTGACGTCGCGCACGCCTGCATCGATGATGAGACCCGTGGCGCCGCGCGCCTTGAAGCTGGTCGCCAGCAGATCGCCAAAGTAGCCATCCGTGCAGTCCGCCGTGATGGCTGCCACGACGATGTCGCCGGGTTGAATCTGTTCAGCGGCGACGTGCATCATCCAGTTGTCGCCGGGATGCAGCAGAACCGTGATGGCTGTGCCGCTCGCCTGGGCGTGCGGATAGATCGGGCGCATGTACGGCTTGAGCAGACCCGTACGGCCCATGGCCTCGTGAACAGTAGCGGAACCCAAGGCGCCAAGCTTGCTCGCGACTTCCTTGTCCGCGCGTTTGATGTTGCGGTAGACAACGCCCATTTCATACATAGTCAGACTCCCTTTGCCTTGAGGGCTGCGTCCAGACGCGGATAGACGCGCCGCGCGTTGCCTTCGTAGATCTTGTAACGGTCTTCCGCGTCGATGGCGGCTGCCTCGACATAGCGCTTCGTGTCGTCGTAATTGAAGCCAGTTTCAGGGTCGATGCCCCGTACGGCGCCAATCATCTCGCTCGCGAAGAGAATGTTCTCGACGGGGATCACGCGCGTCAGCAGGTCGATGCCCGGCTGGTGATAGACGCAGGTGTCGAAGAACACGTTGTTCAGCAGATGGTCTTTCAGCAGGGGCTTCTTCAGTTCCTGCGCAAGCCCGCGGAAACGCCCCCAGTGATAAGGCGCCGCACCGCCGCCGTGTGGGATGACAAAGCGCAGCGTCGGGAAATCCTGGAACAGATCCGACGTGAGGCATTGCATGAACGCGGTGGTATCCGCGTTCAGATAGTGCGCGCCGGTAGTGTGAAAGCACGCGTTGCAACTCGTGCTGACGTGAATCATCGCCGGGATGTCGTATTCGACCATCTTCTCGTAGATGGGATACCAGTACCGGTCCGACAGCGGCGGGCTGGTCCAGTGACCACCCGATGGGTCCGGGTTCAGGTTGACGGCGACATTGCCATACTGCTCGACGCACTTCACCAGCTCAGGGATGCATGTGCTGACATCGACGCCCGGACTTTGCGGCAGCATCGCCGCCGGGATGAAGTGGTCGGGGAACAGCTTGCTCACGCGAAAGCACAGTTCATTGCAGATGGCCGCCCACGTGCTGGAGACCTCGAAGTCGCCAATGTGATGCGCCATGAAGCTCGCGCGCGGACTGAAAATGGTCAGATCGAGGCCTCGCTCACGCATCAGCCGAAGCTGGTTGCTTTCGATGGACTCGCGCAATTCATCGTCGCTAATGTGCAGTTCGGACGCGTGCGGCATCTCGGCGGGATGCTTGATGCCCGCGATCTGGCGGTTGCGCCAGGTTTCGAGCGCTTTCGGCGCAGTGGTGTAGTGACCGTGAATGTCGATGATCATCGTTGCGTCTCTGTCAGTGCAATGGCCAGGCGTGCGTGCGGTCTACTGCTTGGGCGACCCGGACTTGTCCCACGAAAGGCTTTGGCTACCCTTGCCGGCTACCGAATAAAGCGCACCGGGCGCGTTGCGGGTCTTCTGAAATGCTTCGAGTGTTTCGCCACGCATCGCGGCGTAGATGTGCAGGTTCGACACGCCGGTGACGGCGCCGAGCTTTTCCAGCATGAAGAAGATGACGCCGTAGTGGAGCATTCCGCGCCAGTCGCGCCGGCGGATCAGATCGCGCTCCTGTTCGGTCAGGCCTGCCGCCTCGAAGCTGGCTTCTTCGTCGCGCTTGAACGCTTCGCGATGCTCGGGCTCGACCATGCGATGCAGGTAGTCGTTGATGCGGTACGCGCGCACGGCCATCTCGATCGAGAACGGATACGTGCCGTCCAGCTTCTCGACGTTGGTGAGTTCGACCGCCATCTTCTGACGATGCCGCTCGACGATGGCGGGATTGGGCTCGCTGTCTTCGCCTTCATAAATCGCCGTCGCAATGCCCGCCATGGATGGCAGGTAGTAGCTGCGGTGCTTGCAGACCACGTTCGACGACAGCGCGCCGCGCATGGTGAGCCACATGACGACTTCCGCGCCTTCGTAGCCGCCGAGTTCCGCATATTCGGCAATGGTCATGTTCGCGAGTTGCTCGGGGTCGCGCTCGAACAGGTCGAGGAAGCGCTGGTCCCATTCGGTGTTATTGAAGCCGGCGCGTTCGCCATGCACCTGATGGGAGAGGCCGCCCGTCGCGAGAATCGCGACCTTCAGGTCTTCCGGATAGCTTTCGATTGCGCGGCGCAGCGCCTGACCGAGCTTGTAGAAGCGCCGCGCGCTCGGCACGGGCAGTTGCAGAACGCCCATCTGCAGAGGAACGAGTTTGACGGGCCAGTCGGGCTTGTGCGTGCACAGCATCGACAGGGGCGAGAAGCAGCCGTGATCGAGCGCCTTGTTCTGAAAGAAGGACATGTCGAACTCGTCCGTCATCAGCGACTTGCCGATGTGCGCAGCGAATTGCGGATGGCCCTTGATGGCGGGCAGATCGCGTGCGCCGCCGCCTTCGTCCGCGACCTGCCACTGCTCGCCGACGCCTAGCGCGAACGCCGAATAGTGATCGAAGAAGAACGAGGTGACGTGATCGTTATAGATCGTGACCAGCACGTCGGGGCGCTTCTCCGCGAGCCAGTCGGCCAGCGGCGCGAAATTCTCGAAGATAGGCGCCCAGACCGGGTCGTCGCGCTTGTTCTTGTCGAACGCGAAGCCGATCGTCGGAGTGTGTGATGCGGCAAGCCCGCCGATGATTTTTGCCATAGCCGTAAGTCCCGTGACACGCGTCGCTTCGGAAGACGGTCTGCCGACGAAGCAAATCCCGCATTGAATAAACGCATGAGATAACAGCGGTCGCGGACGCGTCAACCGTGGTTCCACGGCTAGTTATGGGGACTTCAGGCGGGGCAACAGGCGCGAAGCACGCTCGGCAAAGCGCTAGGCCGACCATCGAAAATTTATGGCCGATAAATATTTTAGATACAAAACCCGCGTAAAAGCAACGAGTACGGATTCATTCATCCGGAGATAATTAAATTCGGCATCCGAAATAATGCGTTGCGATCCGGGAGACACCATGAAATACGGCAGGGTTGGCATTCGCAGCCGGGCTTTCAGTGCGCCCGCGTTTGCGCAAAGCCGCGTAGCGCTTTGTGGCGTGCGGGACACGGGCATCGATTATGTTTCCCGTTCCAGTGCCGCAGGCGATCATGTCATCCGTATGCGGGGCATCACGGGCGAACTGCCTTGACGCTGGGGGATGCGCGGCGCCGACGCTCTTGGCGACGGACTCAAGGCCGCATTCAGTTTCAAAAGCCGTTGTATGGGTTACGTTCGGCGCATCGGAATTCACGGCGGCCGGTCCACGCGACAGGGCTTCCGTAGTCTCGCTCCCGGCGAAGACCGTGCAAATTACCAGACGGTCGCGAGATTTCGCGTGTACAGTAAAGTGTCCTCTGCTATCTGCATCGGATGACGCGCGAGCTATGCGCGGCCATTTCATCAATCGAATCAAGACTTCAAGGAACGATCTGACTACCGTCATCCCCAAACCCAATGAGCCCGTCGAAGTTGCGCTTCGACGTTTCCGCCGTGCCATTCAGAACAATGGACTGATCGCGGAGTTGCGTGCGCGCACGGCGTATGAAAAGCCCACCACGGAGCGCAAACGCAAGAAAGCGGCCGCCGTGGCCCGCTTGCGCAAGCAGATTCGTCGCGCAATGCCGCCAAGGAAACTGTATTGACCCCGCGTCGTCAGTCTCCGTGTGGCTTCCCTGAGGCGCTTGTCCGGCGGGTGGCGGCTCAGCGGAGCGGCTCGTTTCGATGAGGTCGACTGGCGCCGGGCGAAAATAACCCGGGCCAGTTCATTGATATCTTGCAATTGCGGCGCACAGGTGTTACTGTGCCTTCCAGTTCAAGAAGTTCGATTGCTGTTCATCAATAGTTCCGTTGTCCCTCGGCGGTATTCGTTGTCCTCTCCCTCCTTGATCCTTTGGCTCCACGCTCTGGGGCGATAATCTCTTCATTTTTTCTCTTTCAAGGATTCGTAATGGATACCGGTACTGTCAAATGGTTCAACGACGCAAAGGGCTTCGGCTTCATCTCCCCGGATAACGGCGGCGACGACCTGTTCGCGCACTTCTCCGAAATCCGCGGCGAAGGCTTCAAGAGCCTCGCTGAAGGCCAGAAGGTCAGCTTCGAAACGAAGCGCGGCCCGAAGGGCGTGCAAGCTGCAAACATCACGCCGGTTTAAGGCGTAGCAGTGCGGGGCCGAATGCGGCCCCGATTCGTTTTTCCCCGAAGTTCACGCTCCACGTCTCTCGCACTGGCGTTTGCCAGTCGCATCTCAAACGGCGCGAAGCCGCCTCTGTCATGCTGGTTGCCGTCTCAGCGGCACATGCTTTCGATGCGTGACTAATACAATTCAAAACATCAAAGACACATGCAAAATTCAACAACCCAGCAATACGGGGGTTATACCGTACGTCCGTCCGCACATTGCCTGCCCGATGGTCTCTTTTCCGCGAATCTGCTGCTCGAGCGCAATGGCGCGCGACGCTCGCCGAATCAATACGAATTCTTTTCGCTCGACTATTTCGTCGACGAGGCCGACGCGGTCGATTACGCGCGAAGCTGGGCCTGTCACTGGATCGACACGCGCGGCTGATGTGAGTCGGCAGCAAGCGCACCGACGTTTTATCGAGCATTCCTGGGCATCGCCAACGGCGATCATGAAGGTTGACGTCTGACCCACATGCCCTGAACGGCTGACGCAATCAATACGCCGCCCGCAACGCTTCATTGGCGACAGCGAGCCGCGACGCAATCGTCTTGATCAGAAAGCGGTGAAACTGCTGTGCGGTGACGGGGTCCTCGCGTTCGAGCGCGAGCAGCGTGGGCACCGACAGACGGTGAACACGCGTCGATGCTTCGGCGATCACATCGGCGCTTCGCGTGGTCTGTGTGTACACGGCCATTTCGCCGACGACCGTGCCGGGGCCGAACGAGCGCAGCCGCACGAGCCGGCCGTCGGGCAGCGGCAGCGAAACGGCGACGCGTCCGCGCTCGACGATATACAGCGCATCGCCCGGCTCGCCGCGTGAAAACAGATGCTGACCTGCGTCGAGATCGCGTACTTCCAGACACTCACACAGCCTTTCCAGCGCGGGCGGCGTGAAATGCGGAGCGAGTGTCGCACGGAAATTCGGTTCTCCCGATGGTTGCATGGTGGAGCCCGATCCGAGCAGCATGTCTTCAATCCATTGAAGACCGGCATCGAGCGTGGTGAACTCGTGTATCCGCAGGTTCAGCGTACCCGTTCTCACGAGCAGACTGCGTGAGCGCGCGGGCAACGCGGTGAGCACGAGGTCCGCGCCCGATGACGCGCACAGTTGCCGCAGCTTCACGAAGGCGATCGATACCGACGCATCCATGCCGTTGGTGGCCGCGAAGTCGAGCACGATATAGCGTACAGGTACGGCATCTTTTGCTTCGAGCCGTTCGCGCACGCGTTGCAGAATCGAGTTCGCGGTGCCGAAGAACAGAAAGCCCTGCAGGCACATTCCGCATAGCTGCGTGCCGTGTTCGCGCAAACGCGCGGCGTCCTCGATGCTGCGCTCGACGGTCGAGGTGCGCGTGGTTGCATCGAATGCCATGCGCACGCAGCTCACGCGTCCGTACAGCAGCGTGAACATCACACACGCGGCAATCACGCCCGCGATCACGCCCGCCACGACGCCATAGAACGCCACGACGGCGAGCATGCCGGGCACGAGCGCGTACTCGTACCAGTTGAGCCTTGCATAGGCACCGACCAGCCATTGCATCAACAGCCGCAGCCCCATGAATAGCTGTAGCCCGACCAGCACGGGTACGGGAAAGAGCGCCACCAGATCGGGCGATGCCATCAGCGCAACCAGGCACGCGAGCGCTGCGAATACGCCCGCCATGCGGCTCGTCGCGCCGGCACGCGCATTGAGCATCGAGCGGTTGTACGACTGATAGCCGACCATCCCGCCCAGCAGCCCGCTCGCGATGTTGGCGAGGCCCGCCGCGCGCATTTCGCGGTTCAGGTCGACGTCCTCGCCTGTTGCTGCGCCGATGGCCGTCGAGTTCATCAGGATCGTGATTGCCGACGCAGATGTCACGACGAGCGTCTCCGGCAGATGCGCCGCGATCGCGGCCCAGTCGATCGCGCCATTCGCGAGCGGCGCGGGCATGTGCATATCCGGGAAAAAGTGCAGCTTCACATGCGGCAGCAGCAGGCCCATGTTGCGCGCATCGTCGATCGAGAGTCCGGCGAAGTGCAGTGACAGATAGAACAGCGCGATCCCGCACGCGAGCACGAACGGCAGCGCGGCGATGTGCTGCCGCCCGCGCGTGAGAACGGTGGTGAGCACGCCGATGAACAGCGCGGGCATCCACGCGAGCCAGTGCAGATGCGTGAGCAGGGGCAGCGTGCGCCACTGCGGCGACTCGCCCGTCAGCACGCGGAATGCGCCCGCCAGCAGCAGGTAACCGGTGCCCGCCAGAAATCCGCCGACCACGGGATACGGCAGAAACTGCAATGAACGGCTGCGCCTGGATGAACCGATCGCGTACAGCACGATCCCCGTCACCACCGAACATAGGGCGATGGCGATCAGTACAGTCAGAAGAATGGTTTGCGTCGAGCCGCCGTCGGCCCGCACGCTGCTCGCGACGCCTGCCGCCACGCCCGCGAGAAATGCCGTCGCATTGCTGTCCGGCCCGGCGATATTCAGGCGCATCGAACTGGTCAGCGCGATCACCAGCGCCGTGACGATGCAACTGATCAGCGCGGTGGGCACGCCGAGTTCGGCGTAACGGGCGAGGTCCGCGCTGAAGATCAGCGTGCCCAGGCTCATTGCGTAGCAGAGCATGACGAGCGTCGAGACGGCGCCCGCCGTCAGGTCGCCGAGCAGGCCGACGGTCGTCATGCGCGATGCGGCAGCGCTGTCGGACGCAGACTCGGACGCGGAACCTGTGGCAGCTGGCTTCACGGCGCTCCCCCGGAACGCGGCGCCGGGCACGAGCGGGCGACCGCGCGACCCAGTATCCGCCGCCCGTCTCGCGCCTGTCAAACCGCCGGCACGCGGGCAGCGGCCCGAGTTTTCACGAGGATTCGTCCACCGGGTTCACCATGCTGACGAACCTCGGTGGGCCGATCCTGTCCGACCCATCAGGGCGTGTGCGCCGACGTCAGATTGAGTGCCAGCGCTTGCGCGACTTCGATACCGTCGATGGCCGCCGAATAGATCCCGCCCGCATACCCCGCGCCTTCGCCAGCCGGATACAGACCTTCGACGTTCATACTCTGGAAATTGTCTTTGCGTCGAATTCGCAGCGGTGACGACGTGCGCGTCTCCACGCCCGTCAGCACGGCATCGTGCATCGCGAAGCCCGCGATCTTCTTTTCCATCTGCGGAAGTGCTTCGCGGATGGCTTCGATCACGTAGTCCGGCAGCGCAGTGCTGAGATCGGTCGGGCGCACGCCCGGCTTGTACGACGGCACCACGGAGCCCAGCGACGTCGACGGCCGGCCGGCGATGAAATCGCCGACCAGTTGACCCGGCGCGTGGTAGTCGCCGCCGCCGAGTTCGAATGCGCGCTCTTCCCATTTGCGCTGGAACGCGATGCCGGCCAGCGGACCGCCGGGATAGTCTTCCGGCGTGATGCCGACGACGATACCCGCATTCGCGTTGCGCTCGGCCCGGGAATACTGGCTCATGCCGTTGGTGACCACACGGCCAGGCTCGGAGGTCGCCGCGACCACCGTGCCGCCAGGGCACATGCAAAAGCTGTAGACCGCCCGTCCGTTACTGCAGTGATGGACCACCTTGTAGTCGGCCGCGCCGAGTTGCTTGTGGCCCGCAAACTTGCCGAAGCGGCTGCGATCGATCACCCCCTGCGGATGCTCGATGCGAAACCCCAGTGAAAAGGGCTTGGCTTCCATATAAACGCCGCGATCGTGCAGCATCTGGAAGGTGTCGCGCGCGCTGTGGCCCACGGCCAGCACCACGTGATCGCAGCGCAGCGTTTCGCCGTTCGACAGCTTCAGCGCGCGCACCTTGCCCTGATCGATTTCGATGTCCTCGACGCGGGTTTCGAAGCGCACTTCGCCGCCCAGTTCCTCGATATTGGCGCGCATCTTTTCCACCATGCTGACGAGGCGGAAGGTGCCGATGTGCGGCCGGCTCAGATAAAGGATGTCGTCCGGTGCGCCCGCCTTGACGAACTCCTCCAGCACCTTGCGGCCGTAGTGGTTCGGGTCCTTGATCTGGCTGTACAGCTTGCCGTCGGAAAACGTTCCAGCCCCGCCTTCGCCGAACTGCACATTGGATTCCGGGTTCAGTACGGACTTGCGCCACAGGCCGAAGGTGTCCTTGGTGCGCTCGCGCACGGCTTTGCCGCGTTCGAGGATGATCGGGCGGAACCCCATCTGCGCGAGGATCAGCCCGGCGAACAGGCCGCACGGCCCCATGCCGATCACGACCGGGCGCAAGGAATCCGTGTGCCCGGGCGCCTTCGCGACGAAGCGGTACGCCATGTCCGGGGTCGGTCCGCAATGCGGCTTGCCCGCCATCCGCTTGAGCGCGGCCGCTTCGTCCTTGACTTCGACATCGACGATATAGGTCAGCTTGATGTCGGAGCGCTTGCGTGCGTCGTGCGCACGGCGGAACACGGTGTAACGGATGAGCCCGTCTGCCGGCACGCCGAGATCCGCGAGGCGCGCGCGAATCGCGGCTTCGAGATCGCTCTCGGGATGGTCGAGCGGGAGTTTGACTTCGCTTAGACGTAGCATGAGTACTGAAATATGATCACCACGGAATCGTGGCGGTGTTGAAACAGGTGGAGACCGGCATGCTGGCGACCGTGTTGTTCGCTACGTGGGCATCCCGGTGCAGACCTTCCATGGGCGGAAAATGCTGTATGCGGGGCTGCAAACGGATCAGGCCGGACAACTCAAGCAACTGCACGATGAGAAACTGAAGCGGGCACGGTGGGGAAGGTTGCTCCGCTCCGAAGTCATCATCAGGCACGCGACCGGGTCGTGCGATCAGCTCGGGCACATGAAAGGGGCGAGCCTGGACGCCGAAACCGCGTACCTCATGGACGCCGCCGCGCTAACCCTGCCCGGTGCCTGGCAAATTCCGTGGAAATTCGACCGGCGATCTGCCGTTCCAGCTGTTTATCGCCACCGAGGCCACCGCCTCTCCAGCCCTCCATTATAGCGGTGCAAGCGAGCGGCCTGTGCGACGCCATGCCATGTGGGCGTGGCCGCGCGCGTCGAGGTGTGGCGCGGGAAGGAGGCCGCCGGGCGATGCGGCATGGCAGCGCGCTTCTGTCACAATAACGCTCGGCCATTTTGCTGGCGTACCGTCGGCAACGCCTCACAACCGAGCTTCCCGTCAAATGCGCATCTTCGGAATCAGCCTTTACGTCATCATCGCCTTGTTCTTTGCGGTGCATGCCGTGCGCACCCAGCAGAACATGTACTGGCTGCTGATCCTGTTTCTGTTCCCTGGCTTGGGCAGCGTGGTCTACTTCTTTGTCATTTACTTGCCCTCCCTGCGCCAGTCGCGTGGGGCAAGGGCGGCAACGAGGGCCATTTCGCAGTTCGTCGATCCCAACCGGGCAGTGCGCGAGGCGCGCACGGATTTCGATCGCGCGCCGACCGTTGCGCATCGCATGCGGCTGGCTGCAGCGCTGCTCGACGCAGGCAATGCCGCCGAAGCGTTGGAGCATTACCAGACAGCGGCCAGCGGGCCGTTCTCATCGGATCCGGCTCTACTCCTGGGGCTGGCGCGCGCGCAGTTTGCCAACGGCAATGTTGCCGCCGCGCAGGATGCGCTCGAAAAACTCTTCGCCGCCGATCCTCTCGCGCGCCGGCAGCCGGAGCCGGCCTTGCTGTACGCGCGGACTCTGGCCGCGATCGGCGCGCCGGGGGCCCGCGCCGCGTTCGAGATTGCGCTCGCGAGCGCAAGCGACGCCGCTCCGCGTTGCCTGTACGCCGATTGGCTGGCGGCGCAGCCCGACGAGGCAGATCGCCAGCGTGCGCGCGAACTTTACGCCGAGATCGTGCACGATGCGAGGCATTGGCCGCGCCACGCCCGCGAACATAACAGCGAGTGGCTGCAACGGGCTCAGACCGCCCTGAGCCGGTAATCCACGGGCGAGCTTCACAAGCGACTGGATGTGGGCGTTCGGGCGTCAGTCCGCCCGAACGCGCTGCGCACGACAACCCGGGCAGACCGTCTCAGGACCTTACCGTAACTGAAGTTCACGACACTTCCACTTGCGACCGTTTCGCCGTAACGAGACGGGCACAACACGGCACGAGACAGAGCAGTGCCGCCAGCATCCAGAACGCCCCCGGCAGTCCCACTCCATTGGCAACAAACCCCACACCCGCCGGGCCGACGAGATTGCCCGCATAGCCGGTCGTCGTGATCGCGACGACGGCGAGCGCCGATGGCATCGCGCGTTGCGCGCCCGCCTGACGAAACAGCACCGGCACCACGTTCGATGCGCCAAGACCGATCAACAGAAAGCCTGCCATCGCAATCGCCGTGCTCGGGGCCGTCAGCAGGACCACAAAGCCGCCCATCGCAACCCATCCACCCCAGAACACCATTGCGCGGTCCCCGACGCGGGCGGTCACCGCGTCGCCGCCAAGGCGCCCGGCTGTCATCGCAACCGAGAAGATCATGTAGCCGACTCCGCCTTGCGCGGCAGCCACCAGTCCAGCGCCCGTGATCAGCAGCGCGCTCCAGTCGAGCAGTGCGCCTTCGACAAGAAACGTGATTGCCGTGAGGCCGGCCAGCACCAGCACGATGCCGCGCGGCGCGGCGAACAGCGGACCTTCTTTCGCGTGAGCCGTCTGGATCAGGCGCGACCGTGCGACGGCGATCGCGCCGAGCATCGGTACGGCGCATAGCAGGGTGCTTTCGAGCGGGGCGATGTGCATCGAAAGAAGAAAGGTCATCAGCATCGATCCCGCAAAGCCGCCGATGCTGAACAGCGCATGAAACCCCGACATCAAAGGCCGGCCCTCCATGCGTTCGACATCGACGGCGTGGATATTCATCGCGACGTCGAGCGAACCGAGCGACGCGCCGAACGCGAGCAGGACGATACCCAGTGTGAGCGGCGTGCTGACAATGGTCAGAAACGGGAGGATCACGGCCAGGCCGAATCCGGCCGCGACGATGATCGGCTTGCTGCCGTATCGCGCGCTGAGCGCGCCGGTGATCACCATCGCGATAACCGATCCGAGGCCGAGGCAAAGCAGCAACAGGCCAAGCACGCCGTCATCGACGCCGAGCCGCTGCTTGGCGAAGGGCACGAGCGGCGCCCAGCACGCGACACCGAAGCCGGCCACGAGGAAAGCAAGGCGCGTTGCGAGTCGGGCTGCGGGTTGGTCGAACGTCATTGTCACGGGTGTCCTGAGTGAGTTGGCCACGCGCTCACAGGCTGGCGGGCGGCTCGGCCTTCACCACCGATGGGCCGGATTTCGACAAGGCCGAACGCTCCGCGCGCGCCAGGTCGTGTTCGACGATCACGCATTCGATCGCCTTGAGCGCGGCGACGCGATGCGGCGCGCGCGCATTGAACTTGTCGGTGAGCGCGAGCACCACGCTGTGCTCGCTGGCCGCGAGAACCGCGCGTTTGAACGTCGCGTCGGCGAGTCCGAATGCGCTGATCCCGCTCTTCGGCGATATCGCACACGAGCCGATGAAGCATCGATCGATATTCAATTCGGCGACGGCCTCCACCGCGTTCGCATCGACGCATCCGCCCACGGCCGGATCGACCGATCCGCCGATCATGATGAGATGCAGATCGGACCGGCGCAGCACGGCGGCCGCGATGTCGATAGAATTGGTCGCCACGGTGAGTTCGCTTTCCTCCGGCAACACGTCGACGAGGGCGAGGTTGGTGCTGCCGCTGTCGAGGAACAGCAGCTCGCCTGATTGAATCAGCGGCACGGCTGAACGAGCCAGTGCCGACTTGCGCTCCCGCGCCAGGTCCATGCGGGCCGTCATCGGTGCGGACGCGGGCGTGATCGGCAAGGCGCCGCCGTAGACCCGGCGGCAACGGCCTTCCGTTGCGAGCGCGCGCAGGTCGCGACGGATCGCGTCTTCGGAAATATTGAATTCGGCAGCGAGCGCGGCCGCGACGACGGCCTGGCCTTGAGCGAGCCGGTTTGCGATCTCGTCGCGCCGTGCGAGGGGGATGTCGTCATTCATGTTTGAATCATATCGTGCATGAACAAGAATGTAAACGTGCACAAACGTGCACGTGTCCGCTCAAGGCTCCGCGCTGAAAAAGGCCCGCAGCGAACGGTTCGTCGCGACCCAACCCGCTGTGTGCGAAAAGTGGAATGCGCGATAATTTCCGCTCCGTGCAATTCGACAGCGACACGACCGACGATGAATATCCAACGCATGCTTTGCTTCGGCCGCAATGACGAGAGTGGCAACGCGGCGATCGTCGTCGAGAACGCTGCTTTGGCTGGACCAGAACGGCTGAAGTTTGCGCAGCGGCAAGACGCAAGCGCTACGGTGTTCGTGGAAGCCGATGCCGCCGGCGACATGCAGCTCGACTACTACTACCCGCATGCCCGCAGCCCCCTTTGCCTGCATGCGACGCTTGCGGCGAGCGCGGTTTTCTTCGAGCGGCATCCCGACATCGGGCGGACCCGGTTCATCACGAGCATGCATCGGCAGACGCTTGAGATCGAGCGCGTTGGCGAGGGAATCTTCGTCGGCGTGAAGGCGCAGCCTTGCGCGGCGGTGGCCATTCATGTCGCCGAGACGGCGCGGCTGCTGCGCGTCGAACCGGCGCACGTGATTGGTACACCTCGACTCGCATCGGTGGGAAGCGCAAAGCTGCTGGTGGAGGTGGCGGAGCCATCCGTGCTGGCCGCCTTGCGCCCGGATCTGCCAGGCATTGCTGAATGGAGCCGCAAACACGGCGTGTCGGGCATGTACGTGTACTGCCGCCTTCACGATGCTATCTACGCGGGGCGGAACTTCAATCATCTCAAGCCGCGTTTCGAAGATGCTGCGACGGGCGTGGCGGCGGGTGCGCTGGCCCTGTCGCTGGAGCGAAGCATTACGCTGCTACAGGGCGATGCGCTCGGCCAGCCGTGTACGCTCATGGCGCGATACGCGGACGGGTCCGTGCAGATTGGCGGGCGGGCGGCCAAAAGCGCAATCTGACACGTCCCGCCGTCGCGCTGGGACGGACAGTTGCGCCTTCCCGAGGGTGAAGCGCGACGCTCAGTTCCCCGCGATCCGCCGCACCGTCTTCGCAATCCATGCAAGGAGCCCATTGCGCACGACGACGCCCGCGATCCTGCGCGGCCCGATCACCAGCGATCCGACGAGCACTGCCGCGAGCAGCGTGACGTTCGGCGCGACGGACACCAGCTCTCGCGCGCGCATCGGCAATGAAGGTCTGCTGGCGGCGGGACGCAGGCGCGCAGCTTCCTGCGCGGCAACCAGGTGGGCGCGCGATAGGGCCATTCGTTCCCGCACATCGGATTCAGCGGCGGCAAGCGCCGCCAATCGAGAAGTCATTTCAACGCCTCCTTGACTGCCTGCAGGTCGTGGTGAATTTCATCCTGGACCACGCGGAAAGAGCGCACAGGCCTTTGTGCACGAACGACGATGAAGGAAATCACGCACAACAGCAGCCACGCCGCCGCGATTGCCCACGCCACCTGAACGAAGTATGGCGTGGACAATGCCGTCGCGATGATGGCGATGCAGAAGAACGACAGCGCAAACAATCCCGCGACCGCCAGCGCCACCAGCGCAATCACTTCGCGAGCGAGCTGGGCTCGCGCCTGCGCCAGTTCGATGGAAATGAGTTCGCCGTAGTCTGCCATCCGGTCCATGCAGAACCGGCTTACGGTGCTCCACTGGTCCACTTTGGATCGGATCGACATTTCACGGCTTCCTCAAAGAAGGGGACTGTGCGGCTTCTCGTCTTATGCTCGCCTGCCTGCGGGACCTAGTCGCTCGTGTCGCGCCCCGACGACCACAGCGCGCCAATCACGAAGCCGATTGCAGTCGCGCCGGCCAGCACGGCAAGCGGGCGCGTTGACATGGCGTCGCGCGCGAGAGCGGTGGCGTCGGCGCAGAGTTGTTGCGCCTTGCCCTGCAATTCATTCGCTTTACCCTCGATCTGCATCCCGACGTCGCCTGCGAGCGAGCCGATCGTTTCCTTCACGTTGCCCGCTGCTTCGCGAAGGGTACCTTCCGTCTTGGTCGTTTCCATTTGTCACTCCAGTTGAGCACGATCTGATAAACCGCCATGTCGACGGCGGGACAGTGCAGCGTCGGCGCACCGCCTGCGATGAGTTCTGAGCAAACACCGAACCCGACGCGTACGTCGGGCTATAGAACGCTCTCGAATGACGGGAGTTTGACGCGCGGTGACGGGCGCGTGCCGTAAGCAGCGACGCCAGGCGGGTCTGGCGGCACGGCGGCGAACGCGACAGACGATGCGCCGCTGGAAGTCCGTCCGGACGTCTGACGGAAGATGACCTGCAATACGGGATAGGGCGCTAGAACTTCTTGTCCTGGCTGCCTTTTTTGTTGGGTTTGTATAGCCAGACCAGTAGCGCGCAAATGGCGAGCAACACTATCTTCGCGAAGAATGTCGGTGCCAATGCCGCCAGCACCAGAAAGCACAAGAGCCAGACGATCTCGGCCGTCAGCGAGGCCAACCTTTTCTTCACGCCATCTCCTTGGTCTGCCAGCCGGCAACGCGTAGAACGTCGCTGGACGGGGGGAGAGGAATCCCAGATTATTCGCCGGGGCCCGGCTGCGCGCAGTGCGCGACCTCTGCGAAGTATACTGGCACCATTAATGCATGGCGCGGAATTGAATTTTCTGCCTCGGACAAAGATCGACGCGGGGCACATCAGGCGCCGCTGAGGTTCGACACCTGTCAGCAAACGCTCAGCCCGTTGCTCCGGCGCTGAAGCCCTCGTCCTGTTCGCCTTCCGCGTCCGGGTCGCCGCCTAACGCCCGGATGCAGTCGTCGAGAAACTCCATCGTGACGACTTCGTATTCGAGTGTGCCGGGCGTGCAGTCTTCCGGGTTCAATTTTCCGCGGGCCTTGCGAATGGTGCGGACACCCCCTTCGACAGCCTGCGCAACACGCCACATCGGGTCGTCCGGGACGTGCTCGTCGAGTTCATTTGCTTTCATGCACCGGATATCGGCCCTTGCAATTCAATCTTGAGCATAGAAATCCGCTTTATGCTCGATGTGTGCTGAAATCGAGGGATATCTCTAACGCGACGCGGCGCTCAGCCTGTGCCCCGCATCGCGGGCAAGCCTGACATAGCCGTACACCGATGCGATCGTCAACGCGCCCGCGCACAGGAACGCGAAGCGGAAGTCGTCGAGCGTGAACGCCTGTCCTTGACCGCCGCCCGAGCCGTTGACGGCCGCTGCCGCGCGCAGCGCCAGCGCGCCGAAGGCGATCCCGAGACCGATGCTCATCTGCGCCGCCGCGTTCCACAGCGTATTGGCCGCGCTCGTCTGTTCGGCGGGCACGTCCGCGTAGGCGAGCGTGGCCAGCGTGGAAAACTGCAGCGAACGCGCGAGCCCGTAGATGAACACGACCACCAGCACCCACGCGAGCGGCGACGCGGGCGTCAGCACGCCGCACGCGATGGTGAACACGCCGCATACCGCGCTGCCCGCTATCGCAACGCGCCTGAAGCCGTAGCGCCGCAGGATTCGCGTCGTGAGCGCTTTCATGCCGAGATTGCCGGTTGCGCTGACGAGCAGCAGCAATCCCGATTTGAACGCCGACAATCCAAAGCCGATCTGGAACAGCAAGGGCATCAGGTACGGCACCGCGCCGATGCCGATGCGCGTCAGCGTGCCTGTGACGACCGTGACGGAGAAGGTCGGGATCTTCAGCGTGGTGACGTCGATCAACGGATGTGGCTGGCGGCGCGCCTGATAGAACGCGACAGTGCCGGTTGCGAGCCCGACGGCGATGATGCCGAGTCCGACGAGAGGATTCGTGTCCGGCTGGCTGGCCATATCGGCGCCGTACAGAATGGCTGTCAACGCTGCGCCGCTCAGCACGAGTCCAAGTGCGTCGAAGGGGCGGCGTTCGTCGCTGCGCAGATTCGGCACCCACTTGAGCACGGCGACGAGCACGACGAGACAGACGGGCAGGTTGAGCAGGAAGATCCAGCGCCACGACGCATAGGTGGTGATGAAACCGCCTACGGGCGGCCCGATCACGGGCGCGACGATGCCCGGCCAGGTGATCGTTGAAATTGCCTGCATCAGTTGCTTGCGGTCGATGCTGCGCACCACGGTCAGCCGCCCCACGGGCACCATCAGCGCGCCGCCGACGCCCTGCAGCACGCGTGCAGCGGTAAATTCGACCACGTTCTGCGAAATGCCGCACAGCAGCGAAGCGAGCGTGAACGTGACGATGGCCGAGAAGAACACGCTGCGAGAGCCGAAGCGGTCGGCGACCCAGCCGCTTGCCGGAATGAAGATCGCGAGCGCGATCATATAGGCGCTCATGCCGAGGCTGAGCGCGTTAGGACTCGTGCCGAACGAGCGCGCCATCTCCGGCAGCGCCGTGGCGATGATCGTCGTATCGAGATATTCCATGAAGAAGGTCGCGGCTACGACATAAGGCAGCGGCCCGAGTGAACCTGAGCGTGATGACGAGTCTTTCATGAGTCGGGTGGGAAGTGCGTACGCAGCGGTAGGCGATCGTACGATGACTGCGCCTGTTCTGCAAAAGAAGGCTTACGCCCTGCAGGGCTGAGAGCGAACAATGCCACAACGAATCGGGAATCGTGTATGAATGCGCTGTTCGCCTGGATTGACGGAGTCTTGCATGCCCAAGATCGACATTGCCGAGGGCGAGTTGACGCTGATCGAAGACGGCGGCGAAACGTTATTGCGCGCGGGGGATTGCGCGGCCTTTCCGAAGAACGCCGGAAATGGCCATCATATGATTAACCGATCGAACGTTACGGCCCATTACCTCGAAATCGGTTCGCGTTCGGCCGCGGATGTCATCACCTGTCCCGACATCGACATGATGAGCCCCAGCAGCGACGGCCGTTTTCTGCACAAGGACGGCACGCCGTATGTCTGACGCTCGTCATGCGAATGACGGCGGCGCGCGCAGCGCCGCGACCGCGTGGGCCAGCTGCTATTGCGCGGCTGTGAGCTTCAGGCTTGGCCGTGAACTGTCGAGAGCGACTTCCTGCGGGATTTTGCGGCGGTCCGACACCAGCTCGATGCCCGCTTTTGCAACCTGTTCGCAGAACGCGATGCGGGATCGGTAATAATCGGCTTGCAATTGCGCGTCCAGAACCCGTTGCTCGGCCTGGAAGAGGCCCATTCGAAGCTCGCTCAAGGCCCGCTCGGCCTGCTTTTCTGGAGTCGGGGCGTGGTGGGAAATCAGGTTTGCAAGCCAGTTAAGCATGAGCGTACCCTCCGGTACTCAAACACCTGGTCGAATTTCTCTGCCAGCGCATTTAAACGTCACACGCGCTGTCGGATAAAGACTATCAAAAACCAGGCTGCTGCTGTGTGACCTTGCGCACCTGTTGCGAAAATGTCGAATGCTCACCACACGATGCGCGTTTTCGGCAGCGCCGCCTTGAGATCATCGACGTTTCGCGCCTTGGTGCCGTAGAGAACGAGTTCCCGCAATCCCGTCAGCCCCTTCAGCACGTCGATATCTTCGACAGGGGTGTTAGCCAGATACAGTTCCTGCAAATTCGTCAAACTTTTCAGTGCATCGATATTGCGAACTCTCGTGCGGAAAAGGTTGAGCATCTGCAGGTTCTTCAGGTCTTTCAGCGCGTCGATGTTCTCGATGCGAGTGTCGGCGAGATTCAGCCTTTGCAGCGCGGTCAGTTCCTTCAACGCTTCGATGCTGGTGATTTGCGTACGCGCGAGCACGAGCGTATCCAGTTGGCGCAGGCCGCGCATCGCATCGATATCGTCGACTTTGGAGCCGTCCAGCACGAGCGTTTTCAGCGACGGCATGCCTTTTATCACGTCGATGTCGCGCAGCGGCGTGTTCGCGAGGTAAAGCGCCTGCATGTCGTGCAACTTCTTCAACGCAGCGATGCTGTCGATCTGCGTCTCGTTGAGGTCGAGTGATTTGAGGGCGGTCAGCTGGCCGAGCGCGTCGATGTCGCGTACATTTCGCGCGCCGCCGAGTTTCAGTGTTTCCAGATGAGGCAGGTCTTCGAGGGGATCGAGATCTCGAACCTGGGTGTCACGCAGGTCGAGTTGCCGAAGGTCGGTCAGATTCTTTAGCGCATCGAGATTCGAGACGCGCGTATCCCAGAGGGTGAGCGATTGCAGACCGGTCAGTCCTTTAAGCGCCGCAATGTTCTCTACATCTGTGCGATGCAGGACGAGCCGCTTGAGCGAATGCATGTCCTTGAGTGCATCGAGGTTCCACACGGGCGTGCCCGTCAGGTCGAGCGAATCCAGCGTGTCCAGTTCTTTCAGTGGATCGAGGTTCTCGATTTGCGTATTGGCGAGGTTCAGTTCGATCTTGCGGTCCGAGTCCTTCAGGTGCGGAATCGCGGCCGCGACTTCGGATGCCGTCAACGTCGGCTTTGCCCGCAAGGCGAGGCAGGCGGAGTCGGGTGGCGCGGCTGAACCGTCGCTGTTGCTGCAGGTGGCCTTGATGAATCCCAGTTCGCCCAGCGCCCGCTCGTCCGGGCTTCTGCGCGACGTGCCAAACGCGACGAGCAGGATGATGAGCAGCAGGACGACCGCGGCGCCGATGGCCCACGGTGTGGCGCGGCGCCACGTGGGTGAAGGCAGGTCTTCGGTGTTTGGGTTGGTGCTTGACGGCGGCGTGTCGGACACGGAGCGCTCCGTTGGTTCTGGCTGCCTCCTTTATACACGAAGCGCGACGCGCATCCCGTCGCGGCCAAGGCGATCGGTCTGCTACGCGTGAGACGCGGCGACGCGCTCTGCCAGCTTCGCGTCATAGCTCGAATGGATGTGCACGCGTTTCTTGTCGGGAAACGCGTAGTTGTACGCCTTTCGAAGGGCGAGCGAAGCTTCGTGAAATCCCGAAAGAATCAGCTTCTGTTTGTTCGGATAGCCCGCGATATCGCCCGCCGCGAAGATGCCGGGACACGTGCTTTCGTAGTTCGATGTATCGACTGTGATGCGTCCGCCTTGTACTTCGATGCCCCACTTCGCTATCGGACCGAGATCGGCCACGAGACCGAACAACACCAGCAAATGATCGGCTTCGAGATGCGCAGAGCCCTCGGCCTGCCGGATTTCGACTGATTGGAGTTGCCCATTAGGTGCGCTCAGGCTCGCGATCGTACCGACCGCAAAATCCATCTCGCGCGCTTCGACAGCGCGGCGCATATTGGCGACGCTGGAGTCCGTCGCGCTGAAACCATTGCGACGATGCACGAGCGTGACGTGCTGTGCCACCGTGCGCAGCGCCAATGCCCAGTCGAGTGCGGAGTCGCCGCCGCCCGCCACGATCACTTTCTTGCCCGCGAAGTCGTCGAGTTTGGTAACGCTGTAGTGAACGTGACGGCCTTCGAGCGGCACGGCCTCTTCGAGCAGCAAACGCTGCGGGACGAACGACCCGTTGCCGCCCGCGATCAGGATGGCGGCTGCTTCGAATGTCAGTCCTTTATCGGTGCGGGCAAGCCAGCGTCCGTTATCGAGCCGCTCCACCGTCTCCACGCGATGTCCGAGATGCAGCGGCGGCGCGAAGGGCCGGCATTGCTCGACGAGCCGGTCGACCAGTTCGCGCGCGGTGCAGACGGGCACGGCCGGAATGTCATAGATCGGCTTGTCCGGATACAGCTCGATGCATTGCCCGCCCACGCGCTCGATGTTGTCGACGATCTGCGTCGACAGGCCGATCACGCCTGCCTCGAACGCGGCGAACAGCCCCACGGGTCCCGCGCCGATGATCAGCACGTCGGTGCTGACGGGTGAAGCGGGCGGCGTGTCTGGCGCAGTGCTCATGAGGTCCTCGCGGGTCGATGGATGACGCGTGTGCCAATGCACGATCTCACGATACAGACGCGGGCATGGGTCGGCAACGAAGGCACCATGGCGGGCAGGGGTAAGCCGCGGGTGTCAATGGGCCATCGAATAAAAGGAATAAAGGGGAATTAACAAGGAATTTATTCTTTTTCTGCTGCGTATTGATTTCTCGCGCATTCGTATCGTTATCGGGGATTTAACGCATGCGAGCCGGCCGATTCGGTAAAAATGGCATCGACCGCTGAAGGCAAATCTTTTCCCGAGACTGATTAGTGTCGAAATAAACCTGTTATTTCATTCATCCCCTGCGCCAACAGGCCATTGCTGCCGACAACCATTCACTAGCTGCGCGATACGGACTAAAGGCGGGAATATTTACCGCCATCCAATAGCGCTCAATGTGAAGTGATAAGGATCGCGAATCGAATGCGAAAGGCTGGACGCCTTTTGCCAACCCGCTCGCCGCCATTCCCTATCGAAGTGTTTTCCTCGGGCGTGGCCCGGCAGTGGATTGAATGGTCATGGTAAAGCGTCGTCAATTTCTTGGTTGGGCTACCGCTATGGGCGGAAGCTATGTGCTGACCGCCTGTGGCGGCGGGGGCGGCGGCGCAGGCGGCAACCAGAGCGCTATATCCGGCGCAGGCACAACGACCAGCAGTGCGGCATCCGGTTCGACTGCGGCAACCGTCGTGAACGGCGCACCGTCAGCGGCTTCGAATGGCGCGGCATCAGGCTCGTCGAACCAGATGGATACGGGCTCATCGAACAGTGGCACGCCGGCTTCGGCGAACGGCACGGCTATTCCGCCCGCTGCTTCCATCACTGACAATCAGGGCGCGCTCTGGACACTCGTGAACGGCTCGGTCTACCGCAGCGGCGTCATGGCGGGTAATACCTATAACGTGACGCTGCTGCTGTGGTACGCCAACGTGATGTATCACCAGGGCACGGGCGGACAGTTTTATGGATGGAACGGCACGACCTGGCTCGCCTGCAACGATCCGCGCCTTGGCGGCACGTCTGCCGACGGCACGACCATCCCGTCGGCGTCGTACATCATCGACAAAGCGGGCGCCTTGTGGACGGTTGCCAATGGCAGGGTCCTGCGCAACAACGCTTATGTTGGCTCGGCCTTAAACGTGTCGCTGCTGCTGTGGTATGGCGGGAAGATCTGGTACCGGTCGACGGGCGGGCAGTTCTACGTGTGCACCGACCTCGATCAATGGTTGCCGTGCGGCGACCCGCGTATCGTCGCCGCCGCGCCGCGCGGTTCTTTCCACGGCATCAACGGCCACTACGACTATCGCTATACGGCCGCTCAGGTCGTGCAGATCATGATGAACATGGGCTGCTCGACGTATCGCGTCGGCTGCACGGATGATCCCGCGCAACTCAACGCCGTCACCGGGCTCGCACAGGCTTTTCAGGCAGCGGGATTGACGCTGTTCGTGCTCGTCAATATCGGCGTGCGCGATCTGAACGGCGTGCTGTTTGCAAGTGAAACCGTCGCCTACGATCGCGGGCGCTCATGTGGCGCGACGGTCGCGGCGGCGCTCGCTCCGTATGGTGTCGTCATGTATGAGTGCGGAAACGAACTGACACGCGATAACGCAATCATTCTCGACTCGACCAACGCCGGCACCAAGGCGGCCGACTTCAGCAACGCGAACTGGCCCATCATGCGTGGCGCGATGCGCGGAATGATCGACGGCGTGAAGTCGGCTCAGCCGGCTGCGAAATGCGGCATCAACTTCTGTGTGGCCGATATCGGCGCTGCCGACGCGTTGTGGGACGGCAAGCAACCCGACGGTACGAGCGGGTATCCAACCGTGCGGTGGGACCTGACGACGTGGCATAACTACGAGGTGTACGGCGACATCTTCGACATCGGCACGGACGGCGCAGGCCCCGGGTTCGATCTCCCCATTTACTGCAACGCGCGCTATGGCGTGCCGTTTCTGCTCACCGAGTGGAACACCGGCCCGGAGAAGAGCCAGGCGTATCGCGCGAATTACATCAGCTCCCGCTACGCGAGCTACTATCAGGCGAGAAAGACGAAGAACATTCAGTCGGCCATGTACTACGTGCTCGACAGCGGTGACGCAACATATGGCGTGATGATCGACGGCGTCACGTTGAATCTTCCCTATAACGCGCTGGTGAGCTTTGTCGCGAGTCACCCGGACAATTGAGAAAGACTTGCGGGCAATTGCAATGCTCTCTCATTCAATGAAAAACTTGCCGACCTGAAAAAATTCGCCTCCGCGAATTTGCACACACTACAAGACAAATTTTCAAAGCGCTGTCTACGTAAGTCTCAACACCTTCGATTCCGTGCCATTTATTCAGGTGGCATGGATGCTGCTATTTCAATGCGCCACGCATTGAATATCCGTCGAATAGGGTGGTCATCAGCACTTCCCATTCAATCAGCCGAGGGCAACATGCCTCACTACAACAGCTAGCCCGGAGGAGACGATGTTCGACGCAGCGCTCCTGCGCGACGGCCTCGTGCCAACCATCAGACAGATAGACCATCCCGCGTCGGGCTATGTCCACGCGGGCGCCAGTGTCGTGCCGTGCGCGCTCGTGTACCTGGAAACCGATAGCGCAGGAAGTCCGAATTGCAAAAGTGCTGATCCGTTCTGTTATCTCGAGCAGGCGATCACGCTCAATCGCAGTCTCGAAGCAGTCGGTTTGCCGAGGTTGACCGTGGCGACGAACGTTGCTGATGAGGTCACGCGCTACCTCGAGAAAGTCGACGGCGATTCACGTCCCAACGTGTTGCAACTGACGCCGTCGGGATTGACGCTGCCGAGGAATACGCGCTTCTACAGCGCGCATTTCAAGCTCGACATGATCGAGCAGTTGGGTGCGATGCTACGCGAAGGCGAACTGCTGATGGTGCTCGACACCGACATGCTCGCACTTCGAACGGTGAACAAGGAACTCTTGCAGCGCTGTCAAGCGACAGGTGTGGGCGCATTTGACATTTCCGACCAGGAGTTCTCGGCGTATGGCGACGCTCGCGTCATCGACGATCTTGAAACAGTGGCGGGCGTGCGCCTTCACAATCCGCGATGGTTCGGCGGCGAAGTGCTGCTCGCGTCCGGTGAATTCATCAAGGAACTGGTGCCTTGCGCGCATGCATGCTTTGAGCGATACCGGCGCGTCATCAACGAGTTGAATCACAACGGCGACGAGGCATTCATTTCCGCCGCGCTCAATCTGCTTTCCGACGCCGGCCATCAGATCATCGATCTCGGTGCGAATCGCGTGGTCGGACGTCACTGGTCAGGCAATACGCACCGTGACCTTCGCTGGTTCAAAGGATGTTCGTTGCTGCATCTGCCCGGATGCAAGCGTCTACTGGAGCGTCAGGCGCGTCGTCCCGTGTTCAGCGCAGCACATGTGTGGCGGAGTCTGGTGGTGAGGCACGAACTCAATCGAACGGTTTGGCCGCTCAGGCGCTGGGTGCGCTCGTGGGTGCGACCTTCGAGCGGGCGTCGGTAGGCAGCAGTCTATTTTCGATTCGCGTTTAAGCGAACGCCTTGAACAATCGTCTTAGAAGTCATTGCATGCGCAGGCATGCCAATCAAAAGCACGCGGGAGAGACCATGTTTGTCGGGAACAACTTGCAATGGGTAACACACCAGCAGATCGGCGCAATTTCAGGCACGCAACGCATCGCTTTCGTACTCACGGAATCGTGCGACCTGCTCGGGATAGGCGCTATCGCCGAGGCGCTTGAATGTGCGTGTTCGCTAGCGACAGGCGAGTCTTCGAAAAGGTACGAGATGCGATTTCTGTCCGAAGGCGGTGGACATGTCAAATGCGATCGCTCGCTGTTCGTTTCGACAGACGATTTACCGAAGTCGGGCGACGAGCGATTTGCCCATGTGTTCGTCGCTGGCGGGATGCATTCGAGAGCGGCCTGCGACACACCGGCACTGAGCGGCTGGCTGCAACGGATGAGGGCCAATGGCGCGCGCGTCAAACTCTTCGCGGCGGGCTTCGAAGCATCGAATGGGACCTACGACAAAGGCGCGGTCAACGGATACGAACAGGCGCGTCGCCGCAGGGCGCAATTAGGCAGTGCTGTTAAAGCGGCCTTCGAAGTTATCCGCGCGGATTTCGGCGAATCGGTCGCGCACGAAGCACTGCGCCGTACATCGTTCGTCGATTCGAGCGAATGGCTGTCGTCATCCATGGACGCAGCCAATACGTCGGGAGACCGAATCCGCGCTGCGGCGCGGTGGCTGCAGGATAACTGTCATCGCGCCGTCACCGTGAACGACGCAGCGGAAGCCTGCGCGATGAGCCAACGCACGCTGTTGCGCAACTTTCAAACGCACATCGGCGCATCGCCCTCCGAGTATTTGCAGCGAGTCAGGATCGAGCGTGCGTGCCAGTTGCTCGCGGAGACTTCGCTGCCCGCCGACAAAGTGGCGCGACGCGTCGGACTGACCAACGGCGATCGACTTGGCAAGCTGTTTCGCCGTTGCGTGGGCAAGTCTCCCATCGAGTACCGTGCGTGGACGCGTGGCAACGCAGATGCGAAAGGATCGAATGGCGAGACGACGTGCAGTGTTCATCAACAGCCGACGCTCGCGACATGTGACGAATAACGCGCGTGCCGTTAGTGCTAGCCGACTCAAAATGGCAGCGCGTGCCTCGGGGTGTCGCGCTGCCGCATTTTCTACAGATCGGACGGATGGTGAAACGGGTGTCAATAAGCCCGCCAATCCCATTTTGTCGAATGCATCCAGGGTCGATACCGAAATAAAATTCTCAGCGTGACGAAAATTGCGCCATTCACCGCACATTTTTCTGTCGGTAATTGTGTCTCCTCGGTAAAAGCGACGTCCCCATTCTTCCGCTTATCGATTTCCAATGCGGCAATACCCGCAATGCGCAGAACAATAAGGATCACAAAAATACCTCATAGGGTCATATTGGCCCGCCCTCCTGCGCGAAATCCACTCAAAGAGAATCGAAAGGGCGAATTTCCTTTCCAGAAAGATATAGTCGGAAGAATTCTGCTAATTGTCCGATGAAGTTATTTTTCGGTGTGATTTACCGCATGTATTGGGTATTATTTACGCCGATCGAAAGGATATGTGCGAACAAATTGCCGGGCGTCATTCACACCCGAAAAAGGTGGGACGGTTGCGCAGTGCACAAGGACAGTTGGCATTAGTGGCAGTACATTAGGGGAAACATCGGAACCCGCCGGGCAGCATGCGGTGTCCGTTCACTCACTTTCTCCCTGTTTATCAATCGGGCGACGAAACGTCATTGCCAGTAAGGATTACTGAGCAATGCGGAGTCGCTCGCGCCGCCATCCTGGTCCGAAATCCAGTAGTCACCTCTTTGGACTTTTTTTCGAGAACTTTCTCGACAGGGATGCGCTTGCCATGAACAAACGACGTCAATTTCTAGGCCGCCTGACGGCTCTCGGTGGCAGCTATGTTCTCACCGCGTGCGGCGGAGGGACGGGCAGTGTCAGCGATGTTTCCGGTGACGCGGTGGCGAAAGCCACGGCCCGCGCAGCGGCATCGGCCAGCGGCACGACGATTCCGTCGGCCACGTCGATCGTCGACAACTCTGGTGCCACATGGACCTTGTCGGGCGGCTCCGTCTACCGGAACGGCGTGAAAGCCGGCAACAACTATAACGTGGCGCTCGTGCTGTTTTATGGCGGCGTGATCTATCACCAGGGGACGGGCGGCCAGTTCTATTCGTGGAATGGATCGACGTGGATTGCCTGTAACGACCCACGCCTCGGCGGGACGTCCGCGGATGGCACGGCGATTCCCCCCGCGTCGTACATCATCGACAAGACGGGCGCGATGTGGACCGTCGTGAGCGGTGTCGTCTACAAGAACGGCAAGACGGTCGGCAACACCTATAACGTGTCGCTGTTGCTGTGGTATGGCGGAAAGATCTGGCACAAGGGAACAGGCGGACAGTTCTATGTCTGCACGGATGCTGGCGGCTGGCTGCCCTGCAGCGATCCTCGCATCGCGACAGCGGCTACGGCAGGGACGTTCTACGGCGTCAACGGCCACTACGACTACAGCTACACGCCAGCGCAGCTCGTGTCGATCCTGAAAGGCATGGGCTGCACGAGTTACCGCGTGGGTTGCACCGACGACCCGAAGCAGTTGAATGCAGTCACGAAGCTCGCGCAAGCCTTCCAGTCGGCGGGGATCTCGCTGCTCGTGCTGATCAACCAGGGCGTGTACGACGCCAACGGCAACGTCTTCACTAGCGAGTCAGCCGCATACAATCGCGGCTTGCAGGCTGCAATGGCAGTCGCGAATGCACTCAAGGCGTACGGCGTAACCCTGTACGAGTGCGGAAACGAGCTGACCCGGCAGAACGCCACGGTTCTGGACTTTACCAACGCAGGCACCAAAGCGGTCGACTTCAACAACGCGAACTGGCCCGCCATGCGCGGCGTGATGCGCGGCATGATCGACGGCGTGAAGTCGGTTCAACCGTCGGCAAAGTGCGGCATCAACTTCTGTGTCGCGGATATCGGCGCAGCGGACGCCCTGTGGGACGGCATGCAGCCGGACGGATCGGGCGGTCATCCGAAGGTGCGCTGGGACATCACGACGTGGCATAACTACGAGGTGTACGGCGACATCTTCAACATCGGTATCGACGGCTCGGGGCCCGGCTTTGATCTGCCGACGTACTGCAAGGCCCGTTACGGCGTGCCGTTCATCATCACGGAATGGAACACGGGGCCCGAGAAGACGCAGGCGTATCGAGCCAGCTATATCACCAGCACGCTCGGCAAGTTCTATCAGGCGCGTAAGACGCACAATATCCAGTCCGTCATGTATTACGTGCTCGATAGCGGCAACAACACTTACGGCGTTATGACCAACGGTGTCACGCTGAACCCGCCGTATAGCGCGTTTACGAGTTTCGTGTCGGGCAACGCGGACGCCTGATCCGCTGCGCGCCACGCACGCCGCGAATGCTTCCCCGACTGCGAACGGGGAAGCGCGGCCTCACAGATCAGCACTGGCTTCCAGCAGTTGCCCCCATTCATAATCGACGTGGTCGGGCGTGAAGGGCAATACGCCAGCCCCCGGCGTGAATGTCAATTCACCGAAATAGACGCGGTTATCGGGGGCATAGAGATCGACGCGAACATAGTCGAAATCTTTGGCCAGGACCGTCGCGGCTTTCAGCACCGCTTCGAGGTTGTCAGGCCGCGGCGGCGGCACGGCGCTGCGTGTGTAAGGGCCGATCATCACATCCATATGGCGCCATTGCGTGTCGAACACGTCGCCATGCGTGTTATTGCCGAAGCGGTCCGTGATCAGAAGAATGTACATGAGCGGACGTCCAGCGTTTCCGCCGAAGCAATGCACCTTGAAATCAGCCGGAACGCGCCCGTGATGGTCCAGAAGAAGTTGCTCGAAGAAGATTCGCGGCCGGATCTTCCTATAATGCCGTTCGCGTGCGACCCAATAGAACGACGTCGATAGCCACCGTTCCGACAGTTCCTGCAGCCTTTCAAACGTGGTCTCCGACTTGTTCCGCACAATTTCGACGAACGTGCTGCCGTGATTCGCCTTCATCACGAATGCATCGGGCAGACTGTCGAAGACCGCACGCGTGAATACCTCAGGCGCGGCGATAAGCGGAACGAGATGCGCTTCGCCGAGTTTGGCGGCAACATATTCCCGGACTTCGAGCTTATCGGTCAATGGTACATAGCGCGGGTCCGGCCGAAGATTGCGTTGCAGGATCTTCTCGTTGAACGTTGCTGGACGCGCGAGCCGTGGATATCGCCCGATGCATTTCCGGTGCAACAGGCTAAGGAACAGCGTGTCGGGCAACATCGACTTTGCCTTCTCTTTCATTCTGCGGATTGCCGACTGCGAAGGAATCGGATCTCCTGAACCATAGTCATGCAGCTGCGGGCGCGCCCCGACCTCTCCGGACGATGCGGCCTTCTCGTTTCTGGTGCCAGACGCGTCCTTCTCTTCACGGGCCTGCGCATATTCGGTTATTGGCATTGTTAGCGCTCCCTGCGCCCGCTAGAAAACGGGTTTCATTTGCGAATCGACCGCTGCGGCAGTTTCGACGACATGGTCAGCTGGCGACGGCGTCGGTGTGTGATTGCTGGTGCCGAGATGGCGCAACGCGCGAAAAGCGGTTGGCGACATGCCGTATCGCACCTTGAAGATGCGCCCCAGCCGGTTGCCGTCGCCCATGCCGCAACGCCTTGCAATCTTGTCGATGGGAAGCTCGGTTTCCATCAGCATCGAGCAGACGACCTCGAAGCGCGTGCGCAACAGGTATTCAAGTGGGGTCAGCCCAAACTCGACCTTGAAACGCCGCTGATAGTTGCGTTTGCTCATCGCCGCGGACTCGGCCGCCCGACTCACGGAAATCGCCTTGCTATAGTTTTCCCGGATCCAACGCGCCGACTCGCGGATTTTCTCGGCCGTGGTCGCGATAGCCGGATCATCCGCGCCAGGCCGCATGCGCTGACGCACTTGCGGCTGCAGCGTATGCGCGATCCGGCGCGCCGTTTCCGCGTCGAGGTCGCGACCAATCTGCACGAGGGCCATTTCAGTCGGCGTCGCCCCGGCGGGCCGCATCTCTGACAGACCATCATCCAGCACGAACACAGGCACAGCCGGTTGCACCGCCCCGCTCGACAGATCGCTCTTCTGCCGCATGCAGGGCGGCGCGCTCGATCCCTGGCGCGACAGCCAGGAGACGAGTTGCTCGCTCGATTCATTCATCGGGTCGCCGCTGCAAGCAACGAAGAATGCATGAAAGTCGGCCAGCCGAAACCGTTCGAGCTTCTGCGTCCAGATCGGAAAGCTGGAGCCGCCCGTAACGAATCCGCCCGTCTCCGACAACACCGAGAAGCGGTACGGGGGCTCCTCGCCGACCTCCAGCCCGAGCTTGTTGGCAAGGCAAAAGGCGTCGCCGATCGCGCCCGCAGCGGCCATCGAACAATGCGGGGCAATGAGCAGGCCGATATGCTTCTCAACCTCCGGTTTCTCGAGCCGGTCATCGACACACAAGGGATGTGATTGATAAATCCCATTCACTGTTAGCTCTCCCAATTAATGCGCAACAATTCAACGCCAATCAGAATACATTAGAGAAAAGAGCCATGCGACGCCTGTCCGATTGGCGCGAACGATGTGGCGAAATCGTTCGGACGTGGGAATTCTTACTTAAATGCAGACTCGGCGTTTCAGGCTATTTTTCCTAATGACGGAAAGATTTTCTGGGAGAAAATGTCCGATTGTGTTGACCCGAAGCCGCGTCATGAACCGCGAGAGCTCGCCATAGAAGGGCCGCAGAGCGAGCAAGGACTTTGTAAGCGAATGGCGCTAATGGCGTACTGTCACTACCGTTTCGTGACGCGATTGCTCGCGTTGCGTATCACTCTGTTACACGAATTTCAGATCGCAACAACTCTTTCTTCGATGCCCGGCCGATGTAACGTGTTCCACGATATCGGCCATTAGTACCCGAATTTATGCCGGGTTTGTACTAATTCAAATTCGGTGCGTCTATCCTTCAACGCAACATCAATCGAAGGGCGACGTCGTGGATCGAAGACCGATTCCTGAAGTCTGCCTAAGCTCTTTTCATAGGCTCCCGTCGAGAGCGTGCGTGACTTGCCAATCGTCCCATTCGTTGTGTGGCTCGACGCCTGTCACTGTGAACGCTAAAGGGTTCGCATCAATGCGGACACGACGGGTGTTTTGCCATTGCCAGTGAAGTTCTGACACATCGGGGCGCTGCGGCTATTTCACTCCCCGTGAGTCGCTATTGCCATCCGTTCCTGTAACTCATCATCAGCCCGAGCACGGCTGATCGAGCTTTCTGTTGCATTCCGTCCGGCGGCTTCAGGTCGCCGTCTGGCCGTGTACTCGTGTGCTTCGCAGCCTGCTCGACCAACCGCATTTCAAAGGATGATTCCCGTGGATTATTACCCCTCGAACTCGCTTCCTGTTGCCCCTGAGGTTGAGCGCGGGCAACTCACCGCTCGAGAAATGCTCAACCTGATGCGGGACCACATCTGGGAAATCGTGGCGGCCACCGTCGCGGTGTTTCTGCTCGCGGTCGCGTACCAGCTGATTGCCACGCCCGTCTATTCGGCGGATGTGCTCGTGCGCGTCGATCCGCCCGAGCCCAACGCGCTCGGTCTCGCGCTACAGACTCAGGAGGCGCTTCCGCCGCCCGCGCCGTCACCCAGCACGGAAATGGGCGTGATGCGCAGCCGTTCGGTGCTCGACCCCGTGATCGACCGATATCGCTTCGATGTCTCGGTGAAGCCTCGGCGCATCCCGATCCTCGGCGACATTGCAGACAGGTTCTCGACGCCAGGCGAGCCGAATGGCGCATGGCTCGGCCTGAAGTCGTTCGCGTGGGGCGGCGAGGTCGTCAAGGTCGGTTACCTGAATGTTCCGCAGAATCTCGAAGAAGAGAAGCTGAGTCTCGTTGCGCTAGGCGACGGCGCATATGAACTGTTAGGTCCGTCGGGCGAATTTCTGATCAAGGGCACGGTCGGCAAGCCCGCCGAAGGCAACGGCATTTCGGTGCTGATCAACCAGCTTGCCGCGCGGGCAGGCACGCACTTCGAGGTGATCCGCTGGAACGCGGTGGATGCGACCAAGCGCTTCATGGACGTCGTGAAGATCACGGACAAGGTGAAGGACTCCGGCCTCATCCAGATCGAATACGCGGACAAGAGTCCTTCAAAGGCGGCTGAAGTCGCGAACGCGCTGGGGCAACAGTACCTCGTGGCAGCGATTGCCGGTCGTCAATTGAACGACACGCAGACACTGAGTTTCATCAAGGGCGAATTGCCGCGCCTGCTTGCGGACCTGCGCAAATCGGAAGAAGCACTCAAGAGCTTCCGCGCGAAGTCCAATTCGATGCAGCCGACCACGGAAGCGCAATCCTATCTGCAAGGCGGCCTCGATCTCGATCGGCAGATTGCCAGTCTGGAACTGCAACGCACGCAACTGCTGGACAAGTACGCGCCGGGAAGCCGCTGGATTCAAAGCATCGATACTCAGCTTGCGCAACTGAAGAAGACGAAATCCGAGTTCGACGGACGCTTTCAGGGCATGCCTGCGTCCGAGCGTGAGAGCGTCGACCTGATTCGTGCGCAGAAGGTCGCTGAAACGGTCTACATGGGCATGGTGCAGAAGGCCGAGCAATTGACGGTGCGTCGTGCGAGCACCACGGGTGGCGCGCACATTCTCGATTCGGCCGTGCGGCCGCATCGCCCCGTCAAGCCCGATCCGCTGATCGTGCTCCCGGGTGGCTTCGTGCTCGGTCTCGTGGCGGGCGTGTTTATCGTCTTCATGCGCCGTCACGTGCTGGTCGGCGTAACGGACCCGCGCTATGTCGAGCGCCGTCTGAGTGTGCCTGTCGTCGGCGAAGTGCTGTTCAGTCATCAGCAATCGCTGCTCGATCGTGGCCTGCCGGCGGCCGCGCGCAAGCCATTGCCGGGCGCAGGCGGGCGCGGTGCACTGCCGATGCAGCGCGGCGCGGAGGGAGGCGAGTCGGCAACGGGCGAAAAGATCGACCCGTCGTTCGGTACCTCGGGCAACAAGATTCTTGCCGAACGCTTCCCGCATGACGCATCGGTTGAAGCGTTACGCGAAGTCCGCACCGCAATGGCGCGAGATCTTGCGCATACGCGCAACAACATCGTGATGGTGACGGGACCGACCACATCGGCGGGCAAGAGCTTCGTCGCTGCGAACCTCGCGACACTGCATGCGGAGGCAGGGTCGCGGGTCGCGCTGATCGACGGCGACATGCGCCGTGGCCATCTCGCGGCATTCTTCGGCCAGAACAATCGCGGCGGTCTTTCCGAAGTACTCGCCGAACGGATGCCGCTGCGCGACGCGTTGCGGCAAGTCGGGATTGAAGGCGTGACCTTCATGTCGTGCGGGGCGCGCCCGGAGAATCCTGCGGCATTGCTCACGCGGCCGCGCTTCAGGGAAATATTGCAGCGGCTCGGCAATCACTTCGACATGGTGATCGTCGACACACCGCCGTTCCTCGCCGTGACGGACGCGTCCATCATCGCGAACGAAACCGGCGCGTCGCTGCTCGTGCTGCGTTCGGGCATGCAGACCGAGGAGGAGATTGCCGACACGATCAAGAAGATCGAGCGCGCGGGCGGACGTGTTGCCGGCGCTGTCTTCAACGGCATTCCGCTGCGTCGTAGCACGCGCAATTACGGCTACGCGACGAACTATGCGAGCGACTTCGGCGAGGTCGAGGCAACCGCCTGATGGCAGGTTGTCCCTACGCAACCCCTGAAAACGGCACAACTTCGTAAGGCGAAGAATCGATGGCATTCGCGATTAATGGAAAGTTCACATCGCAGCCTGTAACAGGCGTGCAACGGGTCGCATATGAACTCACGAGAGCGATGCAACTGCGTGAGGAACCGGGCAACGAACTGGAGATATTCGTGCCGCACAACGCGATGGAGCCCGGTGCGTCGCTCAGGCGGCAGCGGCGCTTTCCGTGGCTGCGCGGCACGCTGTGGGAACAGATCACGCTGCCGCTGGCAGCGAGGGGCCGAACGCTCGTCAATCTGTGCAACACGAATCCGATCCTCAAGCGCAGGCAAGTGGTGATGGTGCACGACATGGCCGTCTATGACGCGCCGAATGGTTTTTCGAAGAAGTTCTTGCTGTGGTATCGGCTGTGTTTCTCGATCCTGCCAAGAATGGAACCATTCGTGCTCACGGTATCGGCATTTTCGAAGCGGCGTATCAGCCATCACCTGAAGATCGACGAGTCGCGTATTGCCGTGATCCAGCCGGGTGCGGATCATCTCGATCGCGTCGTGCCGGATTACGGCGTCATCGATCGCCTGCAGCTCAGGGAAGACTCGTACTGCGTGATCGTCGGGAGCCTCGATCCGCGCAAGAATTTGCAGTGCGTGCTCGAAGCGATCTCGGGCTTGAGCCATTTACGCGACGTGAGATTCGTGATTGTCGGCGGAAAGAACTCGCGCATTTTTGCCAGTGAAGGCATCGAGGCGATGTCGCGCTCAAAGCAGGTGATATGGGCGGGCTTCGTATCGGACGGCGAGTTGAAGGCGCTCTATCAACGTGCCGGTTGCCTGGTTTTTCCGTCGCTATATGAAGGCTTTGGATTGCCGCCGCTCGAGGCCATGTATTGCGGATGCCCCGTGGTCGCTTCGTCGCGCACCTCGATTCCCGAAGCGTGCGGAGACGCCGCGATGTATTGCGATGCGACGTCGGCGCAAGACGTTGCCGAAAAGATCTCGCTGATGATGAGCGACGGCGCCATCAGGCAACAGTACCGGGTGAAAGGTATGGCGCATGCGCGCGAATACCGTTGGGACCGCTCGGCAAAGAGGCTGCTCGACGTGTTGTACGGCAAGGAGAGCGAGCCGCTTTCGGAACTTGCAGCACGTGTGTCGGCTGGGTGAGCAACGGACGAGGCAGCCCATGGATCGAATGAATTACCGGCCATCCAGACGACGTGTGCTCGCGGCGTTTGCTGCGCTCGCGTGTGCGGGCTTGCGACCCATGCATGCGATGGCAGCGGCCGCAGCCGGTCCGGTCGGCAATCGCGCAGCTCGCAGGATTACCGACATGATCGGAACGAATGGGTGGCCGGGCTCGGCGGCCGACATCGAGATGTGGCGCAAGATGGGCATTAGCTGGGGGCGTGGGTCAGTCGGGCCCGGTCAGCCGGATGCGCCGACCCAACCGATGCGCGTCGACAAGACAGGCAATCGCTATGACAGCGATCTGCCCTCCGTCATATTGCGCAATAACCAGAATGGCATCCGGTCCTTGTTGTTTCTCGGCTATACGCCAAAGTGGAATGCGAGTCTTCCCGGCGACACGAAGTCAGCACCGGAAGATGTCGACGCGTGGGAACGTTATGTGGATGCGGTGGTTCGCAAGTACTCTGGACCGCCGTATGGCGTGCGCCATTTCCAGATATGGAATGAAGCGGCGGGACGTTTGTCGGGCGGATTGCCGCAAGCCACTTTCTGGCACGGCCCGAACTTCAGCAAGAACGAGCACCAGTCCGGACCTTATGACCGCGCATTGCAGGACTATGTGGAGCGAATTCATATTCCGGCCGCCCGCATTATTCGACGCTATGGCGGCTACGTCGTCTATGGCGGTTGGCCCGATCAGGGCGGTCTCGACAATCTCGACAAATGGCTCGATTACCGGAGCCCGCGTTTGAACGAGCGAATGGCCGACTGGGTGGATTACCTCGACACACACTACCTGCCCGTGGCAGACCTGGACCGCCTGTATGAACGATACGTCAAGCAGGGGCCGGCGCGCGGATTGTGGCAAACGGAGATTGGCGACAGATACATGCTCGACGAGCACTACTTGCCCCGCTACTTTTTCGAGTTTGCGGTATGGGCGCTGGCGCGAAATTGGGACGATCCGGACAAGTATCTGTCGATGGTCTATCACTGGGACGGCTATGAACCGTTCCGGCTCACGCATCGCGGCCCGCCCGTGCGCACTTTCAATGTCTCAGGGCAAAGCCTGATCGTGCTCAACCAGACGATTCCCGGCACGCTTGCGCCGCTTTCGAAGCCGCTTCGATTCGGCCCGGAAGTCACGGGGTCCGGTTTGCTGTCCGACAGGGACATGGTGATTCAGGTGAGCGCGCCATCCGGCTGGCGCACCGTGGAGGCAGCGGGTGTCGCACCGCCGTCGGGTGGCGCGCAAGTGCTCTTGATCGATGCGCTGACGGGTGCCGCTGCTTCCAGAGAAGACGCCGCGCTGAACTGGAATAGCGACGTCATGAACATACGGTTTCGCGTGCCGGACAACGTCAATGGTGCCGACAGAAAGCCGCCCAGACATCTTGCCTATCTCGTCGTGCGGGCGAACCAGGGGAAAACAGCTTGAGAGAGACGGGTTCTTTTTGCATTCAACAGGCGACTGCACCCATTTCCACAAAGCGGATTCGATTGCCCGCTGATTCAATTTATCGTATCGAGGCTCTATGAAACAGATCGCCATCGTCATATGCAACTACAACTATGAACGCTTTCTCGCCGAGACGATCGATTCTTCGTTGGCGCAGGACTATCCCGGAACGCGCGTGATCGTCATCGACGATGGATCGACGGATGATTCGCGCGCCGTGATAGAGCAATACGGTACCCGTATCTCTGCGGTTTTCAAGGAAAACGGCGGGCAGGTGTCCGCATACAACCTCGGCGTCGAACTCGCCGGCACCGACTATGTGATCTTCCTCGATTCCGACGATGTGCTGTATCCGCACGCGGTGTCGGAGGTCATGCGCAAGTTCGAAGAAGAGCCTCTGGCGAAAGTGCAGTTTCGTCTCGATGTGATCGACGAAGCGGGCAAGCAGACGGGCGCTTACGTACCGCATTCGGAGCCGCCCGCCGACTGCGGCCGTTTGCTCAGAGAAGGCTGGCTCTATCCGTCGCCGCCGGCGTCGGGCAATGCATATAGCGTCAGTGCGCTGAAAGCGGTCTTCCCTGTGCCGGAAGGCGGCACCAACCGCTACGGGGCGGACTTCTATGCGATCTACGGAGCGGCGCTGATGGGTGCCGTTGCGACGATACCGCAATCGCTCGGAGCGTACCGGGTCCATCATTCTGCTGCGCCGAGCGTGTCGTTCGCGAACTCGGAGCAGATCAAGAAGGCACCGAAGGCGTTCAAGGAGCGTTGGGTCACGCTGCGTGAAATCGCGAAGCAGAGGATGAATCTCGATCTACCGCCTGCATTTCACGATTTCGCCCATGAAAAAGCGTACTTCGGATCGAGTCTCTATCATGCGTCGCTCGGCGCGCGGTGGCGCTGGATGCTGAACGATTCGCGCGCCTATATGCACACGATCGTCGCCAACCCGTTCTGGAGCCTGAAAAAGAAGGCTGGCACGCTGTTCTTGTCGAGCCTTTGTCTGTTGCCTTACTCACCTCTTTCAGACTTCGTGGTCCGATACATCACCAACCCCCTTGCGCGCCGCAGCACGGTCGAGCAATAGCATGCGGCGTCGCCAATACAGGAGAGGTGGGAATGGATGGTAAGAAGAGCGCTAACGTCATAGCGTTTGTCTATGGTGGATATCTGATGAGGTACGTGTACCTCATCATCGTCGTGCCATTCTATGGACGCGTGCTCGGCGTCGCCGAATACGGACGTGTTCTGGCGGCGATGTCGCTGATGAACGTCATCTGGATGCTCGCGAGCTACGGCTTCACATTCGTCGGCATGCGCGAGATATCGAAGGCTCGGAACAACAGCGAATGCAACGCCATTTACTCGTTGCATACGAGCGCGCGCCTTGTATTGTGCGTGCTGGGCGCGTGCATCGGCGTCATTGCGACCTTCTGTTCGCCGACATTGTCGGAGCGCCCGCTCATCGGCCTGCTGGCAACCACGCTGGGCGTCGTGTCGGCATTGAATCTGGGCTGGCTCTATCAAGGGCGTCATCATTTCCGCACGCCGATCATGATCGAGGTATTCGGCTTTGCGGTGAGTCTGGTGCTGGTGCTGTGCCTCGTGAAAGGACCGGCGGACTCGGTTTGGGTAGTCGGTAGTCTGTTGACGGCGGGCGTGCTGTCTCTGGCCATTTCCTATGCGCTGGCGACGTATCAGCTGGGGCGGCCCCATCTCTCGTTTTCGGGTATCGCGTCGCTCGTAAAGGGCTCGACGATGCTGTTCTGCTATTCGTCGGGTTCGGTCGTGCTGACGGCATCGTCGACGTATCTGCTGACGCTGCTCTCCACGCCGGCCCAAGTGGGCTATTTCGGCGCGGCGGAGCGGTTTGCGACGATTGGGCTGAGCCTGATGGGGCCCGCATCGCAAGTCTTCATTCCGACCATTTCCCGCCAGCTTGCACAGGGCGACAAGGCGGGCGCTCACGCGACCACGCGGCGCGGCGCGACGCTGATGCTCGGTTACGGCATGCTGGTTTTTTGCGGTGCTTTGACGTTGTCGCCCATCGTTCTGCCGTTGATTCTCGGGGAAGCGTTTACGCCGAGCGGCCATGTGTTGCAGTGCTTTGCCTGGATGTTTCCGTTTGCGGCGTTCAACGAATTCGCTGCGTTCTATGTATTCGTTCCGCGGAAAAAAGATCGCTTGCTGGCTATTGCGGGTGCCGCGTCCGGTGTCGCGAACCTTCTCGCGGCGCTCTACCTTGCGCCGCGATACGGGGCGCAGGGTATGGCATTCGCTCGCGTCATCGGCGAACTTTCGCTGTCGGCGATGCTGCTGACCGTCATGGTTCGGCTGGAATTGATTACCTTGGTGCCCGGGGCCGGGCGCGCGATCGCAATGGCGCGAGTCGCGTGGGGAACACGCGGTCAGGCTGGCGCGCGCGAGGAGGATTGACAGATTCCTTGTTGGCGGGCGGAGCAGATTGTCGGATCAGGTTCAAATGGACCGGAAAAGTATTAACGTACTCGACGAGTACAGGGAGGTCGCGTTGAAAGTTGCCATTGTTCATGACTGGTTGGTGGTATCGGGCGGTGCCGAAAAGGTACTGCAGAACATTATCGAATGCTTCCCGGACGCGGACCTGTTTTCGCTGGTCGATTTCATGGAGGACCGCGCCTGCATCAAGGACAAGCCGGTCAGGACATCGTTCATCCAGCGCTTGCCGTTCGCGCGCAAACGCTACAGGGCGTATCTGCCCTTGATGCCGATCGCAATCGAACAGCTCGATCTGTCCTCCTACGACCTCGTCATTTCCAGTTCGCATGCCGTGGCGAAAGGCGTGCTGACGGGACCGAACCAGTTGCACATAAGCTACGTGCATTCGCCCATACGCTACGCGTGGGATCTTCAACATCAGTACCTGAGAGAGTCGCGTCTGACGGCGGGCGTCAAATCGGCGATGGCCCGTGTGCTGCTTCACTATATTCGGGGATGGGATTCGCGTTCCGCGAATGGCGTCGATCATCTGCTCGCCAATTCGAAGTTCATTGCGCGCCGGATCAGGAAGGCCTATCGGCGCGATGCGACGGTCATTTACCCGCCCGTCGATCTTAGCCATATGCCGATTCGTGAGGGCAAGGAGAACTTCTACGTCACTGCGTCCCGCATGGTGCCCTACAAGCGCATCGATCTGATCGTCAAGGCGTTTTCACAAACACCGGAGCGCAAACTGGTCGTCATCGGCGATGGGCCGGATATGAAGAAGGTCAAAGCCGCCGCGGGTGAAAACGTCACGATTCTCGGCCATCAGCCGTTCGACGTGCTGGTCGATCATCTGCAGCGCGCGCGTGCCTTCGTGTTTGCGGCGGAAGAAGATTTCGGCATTTCGGTCGTCGAAGCGCAGGCGTGCGGGACACCCGTGGTCGCGTTTGGGCGGGGCGGAGCGTTGGAGTCGGTGCTAGGCTTGCCGCGCGAGCGGCCCACGGGCGTGTTTTTCCAGGAGCAGACGGCTGAGTCGCTGCTGGAAGCCGTGGACAGGTTCGAAAAGTACTCCCGTCTTTTCGATGCGCGTCAGTGCCGCAAGAACGCGGAGCGCTTTTCGTCGGAGCGGTTCAAGACAGCGTTGACGTCATTCATCGAAGACCGGCTGCCGGATAGTCTCACCGATCCTTCGTATGTGGAGGCCGCAGACGATGAAGTGTCGTTAAAGGACGAAGCGCCCGAGCGGCATCTGCTGGTCTGAACGGCTTCGCTCGCGCGGACGCTTATCCGTGTTGCCGCGGGCGCGCGTGTGACAGCGCGCAGACGAGCGCCGGCGTATTCTCTCTAAGCGCCGCCGAGTTGTCCTTGATGAGATCCTGGAACGGCGCCGTATGCCCATAGGTCAAGGTCGACACGGCGAGCAGGCAAATCGTCGACCCGATAGGCCATAACCGTCGGAATTCGGCGCGTAGCGCCGTCCGCAGAAACGCTGCAGCGACGGTGGCGCCGATCACCCAACCCACACAGACTTCGGCGATCGAGTGCGAATGTCCGTGCACACGCGAAGCCCCTGTCAGTGCGCCCAAAAGCAGTCCAGCGGCGACGCCTGCGAGGATGCCTGAACGGGGCAGCCGCCACCATCTCAATTGCAGCGCGAGCGCGACGGTCCACACGGCTGTCGATAGCATCGTATGACCGCTAATGACGCGAAAGTGCATCAATGGCGGCACCACGCCCCACGTGTAATACAAGATCTTGCTCACGCCGACCAGCAGCATGCCGCAGCTCAACGCGAGCGCCCAGCGCAACGCGAGCCGCACATCACTCATTGCAATCCAGATTGCACACACGATGGCGATGGGCAGCGTGACAGCAGCATCGCCGACGTTGGAAAGGACTGTCCACATATCGGCCTGTTCGTTCGGTTTCGTCGGCTCAAGAGCGCGGGATACTGCGCCCGGTTGCCGTTGGATAAGCTTGTCCGCCTTGTCGATATGGCGGCTGCGGGTCGGGAACACGGACCCGTCCGTATGCAGGATTCGACACGCGCACCGGTCGCGACGCGAGCAGCAGTGAAATCACTAGAGAAAGAATCAGAACATTTGAAGGCGAGACCAGCCGATGTTCCGTCGCGGCCATGACGAGCAGACATACGGACGAAATCTCGACGAAGCGGAATGCCGCGAAGTTCCGTCCGCGTTCGACAAGAGCGCTGCGCGCGGCGCCATCCTGGCTCCATTTGACGAGCTTCCAGTAAAAACCCAGCACCAGTGCCAGGCCTACCACGCCAAGCTCCGCAAGAAAGTTCAGATACGAGTTGTGCGCGTGGGAATCGCTGTGTTCGACGATGATGTCGGAAGGTACGCCGAGCACGCCGAAATACGACACGACGTTGCGTATCTGGTCGTCGAATGAACCGAATCCCATGCCGACAATCGGGCTTTGGCGGAAATAGGCGAGTGCTCTTGGCCAGAGCCATTCGTAGCGGATGTCCAGATTCGCCGTCTTGGCGTCCTGATTCTGGATGCTGAAGGTGTAACCCATGTAGTCGACAGTGGAGCGCGTGTGATACATCGCCATGGCAAGGGACGCCACAACGAGGCATGAGATCAGCGACGCGAGAATCACGCGTTTGCGCCCGAAGTACAGATAGGGCAGTACCGCAAGGGCGCCTAGCAGCGAGCCGCGGCTATATGTCGAGAAGAGCATCAGCCAGTTGAGCGCGATCAGCGCGAGCATGATCTTGCTGCGCCGCTGGAGATAGCAGGCCACGCCGAGGCAGAACAGCATCGCGAGAAAGCCGCCTGCCGCATTGCGGGCGATGAAGAAGCTGCCGAAGCTGTCGTCGGGATGCTTGAAGATGCTGAGCAATCCATTCTGTGCGAGATAGAGCGCGTAAGGCGGGATATTGATGACAACGGCAAACACGAAGAACGCGCGAAGCAGCTTGTTCATGTCCCAGCGATGCGAGTACAGGCAACCGGCAAAAATGGGCGCATACGCAATGAACAGATTGCCGTCGCGCCGATAGAAATCGAATTCGGTCAGAGAGTGAGGGTCGTAGAGCAACGTCGATACGAGCGCGAACAGCGTCAGTGCCGTGAGCGGCGCGATAAAGGACGGGTAGCTTCTGCCGAAAAAGCGCCAGGCGCAGAATATGATCGGCAAAAATCCCACTGCGCTAAGCGGCACCAGATTGGTAACAGTCAGGAATAGCGCCAATACCGATATGTAAGCCATTTCGACTCTCGCGAAGAATAGAGTTGCACGTCCGCTGATGGAAGTGGCGCATGTCGATGAAGGATGTTGATCCAACATTGCGCGCGGCGAACGATCGGGATCCCGATCAGCCGCCAGAATGGAATTGCGACTTTGCTATTGACGTGTGAGGTTTCCGTATCCGGACACCAAACGAGGGCAGATATCGTGCCCAACCGGATAAGAGAGGAACACCTTCTATACACAACCTAACACGATTACCCCTTTATTTCCAAGCTCGAATCGCTTTTCAAAAATCTTGAAGCCGCCAGATATTAGCCATTATCCGAAAGGCTCAGCGTGACAGGCCATAACATCAACCGTTCGCGCCAGAGATGCTGTATCGCAGCGTAAGGTGTCTATGATTCATCACAGGTCGAGTTGAATACGATGGCTGCGAGTCGTTCACGACGCCGTTGCCGGAACTTCGATCTTTCCTTCATCTTGCAAGGTTGCGCGAGCACGACGCAGGACGGGCGCTTTCCTCAGTTGCCTCCCGTTCGCGGCCGATGCGCTCTGCGGCCATCACAATCCCGCGTCGATACTCGCAAGATTCGCGCGCAAGGTGTGTAAATAAAAAGCCGGTGGTTGGTTCATATCGACGTCGCCCAGACAGTCACGGGCGACGAGGATCTGGCTTCCGGACTTCAATACCAGGGAGATTGAAGTGGACACACGAATCACGCATGCCGAAGCACAGAACGTCGCCATTGCCGAATCGGCAATCAGTGGCCGACGGCTCGTGCAGGTCATTCTCGCAGGCGGCTCGGGCACGCGGTTGTGGCCCGTATCACGCGAGCAATATCCGAAACAGCTGATCGATGTGGTCGGCGATCAATCGCTTCTGCAGGCCACGATGAAGCGCATGGACGGGTTCACGAAAACGTGGGACGTCGCTGCGGAACCTGTGATTGTCTGTGGCGCTGAACATTTCCATGCGACGTCCGGGCAGGCAGCCGACTGTGGCGTGAAGCCGTGTGTCGTCGTCGAACCGGCGCGGCGCGATACGGCGCCTGCATTGACGCTGGCCGCGCTGGCCGCCTGCGCCGACGGAGACGATCCGATTCTCGTCGCGATGCCTGCGGACCACGCGATTGCGGACGTGCCCGCATTGCATCGGTCCATCGAACTCGCGGCGCTCCACGCGCAGGAAGGTGAGATCGCTACGCTGGGTGTTCCGCCAACGAGCGCCGACACGGGCTTCGGTTATATCCGACTCGGCGCGCAATTGCAGGATGGCGCGCATCGTATCGACCGCTTCGTCGAAAAGCCCGCTGCCGAACTGGCCGCGCAATACGTCGCATCGGGCGGCTACTGGTGGAATAGCGGCATGTTCGTGGTGCGCGCGTCAGTATGGCTCGCCGCGTTGAAAGTGTTCCAGCCGGAAATGCACGCGGCGTGCATGCAGGCCTACGCGGATGCCAGGCGCGACAACGGTCATATCGCGCCGGGTGCCGATGCATTCGAGCGCTGCCCGTCCGATTCGATCGACTATGCGGTGATGGAGCAACTCGGCAAGCCTGCGTCGCCCTTCACGGCTGTCGTGGTGCCGCTCGAAGCTGGCTGGTCCGATCTCGGTTCATGGGATGCCGTGTGGCAGGCAATGGACAAGGATGAGTTCGGCAATGTGGCGAACGGCCGTGTGCTGATGGAAGGCGCAACGAGTACGTATGCGCGTTCGCAAGGCGGCAGGCTTGTCGCATGCGTGGGGACGAGCGATCTGGTCGTCGTCGAAACGGACGATGCCGTGCTCGTCGCGGACCGGTCGCATGTGCAGGACATCAAGGGTCTGGTGTCGCGGATCCGGCAGACCAAGGCGCCGGAAGCCGACAATCATCGAAAAGTGCGTCGTCCGTGGGGCTTTTACGATTCCATCGATCACGGCGAGCGCTTTCAGGTCAAGCGCATCGTCGTGAGTCCTGGCGGGCGGCTGTCATTGCAGATGCATCACCATCGCGCGGAACACTGGATCGTCGTATGCGGCACCGCGCTCGTCACGCGTGGCGACGAGCAGTTCCTGCTGAGCGAAAACCAGTCGACCTACATTCCGATCGGCGTGCAGCATCGTCTCGAGAACCCCGGCCATGTGCCGCTGCAGATCATCGAAGTGCAGTCCGGCGCGTATCTCGGCGAGGACGACATCGTGCGGTTCGATGACAAGTACGGCCGCTGCAATTGAGCGGCCGTGGTGGATATGTGCTTGCCTAGAGGGGTGTTGTGATGCGTGCATTGACAGGTCTGCTGGCGCGGCTATTCGATGTCGCCCTGATCGTGACGGGTGCGCTCGTGGCGTCGCAAATCCGCTTCGACGACGTGTCGCAGCGTGGGTTTTATCTCGCCTTCGTCGCGTTTTCGGCGGCTTTTTCGCTTGCCATTTTTCCCACGCTCGGCGTGTATGAATCGTGGCGTGGGCGTTCGAAGCGGATATTGACGGGTCAAGTGGCGTTGGGCTGGCTGATCGTGCAGGGATGCGCAATGGCCCTGATGTTCTCGCTGCACCGGATCGATTTCGTGTCGCGGCTGTGGTTCGTTTACTGGACGGCCATTTCAGGCAGCGCGCTCATTGCGAGCCGTCTCGTGCTGCACAGTGTGATTGGACGTGCCCGCCATGCCGGAATGGATTTGCAGCCGGTTGCAATTGCTGCGTGTGGAGACCACTACAACGACATCATTCATAAAATGGATGATGCACCTGCTTCCGGTTTCCGGCCGTGGGCGATCTACAATCTGCAACCGGACGCCGAACCTGCGTCGCATGTGCCGACTTTCTCCGAGCACAAGGCATTTGCCCGATACGTGCGCGAGCAGAACATCGGCGAAGTATGGCTAGCATTGCCGTTGACGGAAGAGCGCGCAATCCTGAAGCTGGTCGACGAGTTCCGCAATGACCTGATCAACATTCGTTTCATGCCGGATGTGCGCGCGCTTGCTTTATTCGAGGGAAGCGTGACGAGTGTGCTGGATCAGCCGACGATCAATCTCGCCGCGTCGCCGTTGCCGCCCAACGCAATGGTCAAGAAAGATCTGTTCGACCGCCTGTTCGCGCTTTGCGCGCTGATCGCCATTTCACCGATTCTTCTCGGGTGCGCGATTGCCGTGAAGCTGAGTTCGCGGGGGCCTGTGTTTTTCAAGCAGCAGCGCAAGGGCGCGGATGGCCGCGTATTCACGATCTACAAGTTCCGCACGATGCGCCTGCATCAGCAAAAGACGGGTGTGCTCGAGCAGGCGAAACGCGATGACCCGCGTATCACGCGCGCCGGCGCCTTCTTGCGGCGCACGAGTCTCGACGAATTGCCGCAGTTCTTCAACGTGCTGTGTGGCGATATGTCGGTGGTCGGGCCGCGTCCGCATGCGCTGGAGCATGACGACCAGTATCAGCATGTGGTGTCGGGCTATATCCATCGCTACCGGATCAAGCCGGGCATTACAGGCTGGGCGCAGATCAACGGATTCCGGGGCGAAACCGATCGCATCGAAAAGATGGAAGGGCGTGTCGAACACGATCTGTATTACCTGCGCAACTGGTCTTTCGCTCTGGATCTGCGGATCATCCTCGCGACCATCTTCAAGGGCATTTCTCATCAGAACGCGTATTGAGCGCAATCGCGTATTGCGCTTTATCGCGGCGCTCGAGGAACGTATTTTTCCCCCCACGAAAGCAGGAACGGCTCAACGTTTTATTCGAGCAGGTGCGCCATACATGACTCATGCAATCACGTTCAGGAAGTCTGCGGCTCACACGCAACGTGCGGGTTCGAAAGACGAAGATCGAGCCTCGGTTCATCAGGAGCGCGTCTTGAGCGAGCAGCTTTGGTGCGTTCACATCGAAGGACTGGACGACTTCGTTGCGACGATCTCGAGGGAAGCCGCCGAGCGCGAGGCATCGGCGATCAACGCATACATCGACAGCGCGAAAGCGCACGGGCAGGCCGTCACGGGCATCATGCGCGCGTCGGCAACCGTGTGGCCTTTTACGCCAGCGGGCCATGCGCGCTCACTGGAAACCGACTGGGACGATCTGCAGCGCATGCCGCACCGTCAGGTGCAAGTACATCGTCGTGAAGGTCTCCTGTCCGCGCTGTTGCGGCGGCTCAAGGCGCTGGTCAGCGGCACGCGGCAAGGCAGCTAGTACACGAGCAACGCACGTTCGTGCCGTTGCGCAATCACGAGATGCCGTCCAACGGCACGTCACTGGGATTACATGGGCGGAGATCGACATGTCGTACGGCATCTTTTCACGGATCGTTACGGTTGGCGCCATTCTGATGTTGGCGAGTTGCGGCGGCGGCGGATCGGGCGGTTCACCGGGCGCGCCAGCCGCGAATACGAGCCAGCCGACGCTGGCGAACGCGACCGCGCTTGTCGACGGCAGCAAGGTCGGCGACGATTATTGGCCCGCCGGATCGACGCAGACGGGCGGCAAGGGCCAGCCTGTCAGCGGTCTGAATTGCGGCACGCGCGGCAATATCTACACCTACTCGCATTTGTCGATTTATCTGAACGGCAGACCGCTCGCGCTGCCCGCGAACATCGGCACGGTCGCGCCGACGATGGCCGCGCAAACGGGTTGCGCGTATCCGCTGCACACGGATGACGAAACGGGCAAGATCCGCATGGACGCGAGCTCGAATGCGTCGTACACGCTCGGCCAGTTCTTTGCGATCTGGGGCCAGCCGCTCACGTCGGCGAATGTCGCGGGATTGACGTCGACGCCTATCACGGTCTACGTGAACAACGGCGGCCAGCTCACCAGATATACGGGCGATCCCGCCAGTCTCGTGCTGCCCGCACACGGCGAAGTGTCGATAGAAATCGGCTCGCCACTCGGACAGATCCCGACGTTCAGCTGGACTGATCCGCCGTCTTTCGATCCCAACCAGACGGTGCTGGCGTATGGCGGCACCGTCGGCACCGCGCACTGGCAGAACGGCAATACATCGACGGGCGGCACGGGCGCCGATGTCGACGGGCTGGTCTGCGCGTCGGGCATGAGCGAGCTGTACCACGTGCACGCGCATCTGGCGATCGTCAGCGATGGCCAGTGGCTAGCGTTGCCCGCGAACGTCGGCATTCTCTCGCAGTGCAACTACGAGATGCACACGCACGATTCGACGGGGATCATCCACATCGAAACGCCAAATATGAAGACTTTCACGCTCGGCCAGTTCTTCGATATCTGGGGACAGACGTTATCGAATACGAACGTCGCGGGGGTAACGGGAACGGTAGTCGCATACGTCAACGACAACGGCGACGTGCGTCGCTACGAAGGGGATTTGCGCAGTATCGAGTTGATCTCGCATCGCGATATCACACTGCAGATCGGCAAGCCCGTGAATACACTGGCGACGTACTCGTGGTACGAGCCGCAATAGGCCGCAGATTTCAGCAAATGCATGATTGAGTTGGGCCGCGACATACGCGCGCATCGGGCGTGGTGTTTCGCGGCCCAATTACATGCGTCCTGCCGCGCGTGCATTGGCGTGTCATTCAGTGCTTCGTTAAAGACATCGCCGCACGGCGACGGCATTCTGTTGGACGATCGCGTACATCAAATAGAAAAGAGTTGGCATCCGCCCGACAACGCGACGCTACGCGCGTGGCTCGCATTCGCCTTTCAATGCGGCATTTCTGTTTGTTTTCAACTGCCTGACAGCAACCGGCGGAAAAGATAGCGCGGCTGGCACAACCCCTGCATTGGTAGCCGCGGGCACAACGACGGCCAGCTTGGCCAGGCCGCCACGGCGTCAACAGCATTGCTCAGATTCCTGGAAAGTGTTGTTTGGTTGAGCCTCTATGGCAGCGTGCCGCACGACGGCCCTGCACATCGTCCCATCAATATTGAACACGACGCGACGCAATGGACATGGTCCTTGTGGTCGATCCGTTCATTGATTTAATTGGAGTCCTTATGAAATCGAAGCTTATCGTTACTTTGCTCGTCGCAAGCTCGGCGTCGCTGGCCGCACCCGCTTTCGCAAGCGGCTATGGTCCTGCGCCTTACTATCGTCCGGATACCGGCGCACCGGCTTCGCAGGCGGGCCAAAGCGCTCAGACACTGGCAGCGGAAGCGGCCACGGCAGGCATGATGGATGAAAAGCGTACTGGCGTCGGCGGCGACGATGCAATGACCACGCAGTCGGGCCGCCGCGCTCCTGCCGATCGTCAGGGGCCCGTCTATCGCGGAAGCTGATCCGCAGATCGCGAAGCGCTGGCTCGCCGGCGCTTCGCCTCTCGCCGGGTTTGCACGCCCAGGTCGAGCAATGCTGTCGAAAAGAAGCAGCCCATCACCGCAGACAGGATGATGAAAATCGACGCTGCATCGACGAGCAAGCCGAAGTATTTGAACAGCAGCAGGCAACTCGCGAGCAACAGCAGGTTGAGCAGCAGGCCGAGGACCGCGGACGCTTTCGGCACGGCCCGCACGAATGCCGCAAGACGCGAATCGGTATGCGGCAGATACCAGATGATCAGAATCCCGAAGGCGAGGACGAAGATCGTCTCGGCCCACTTGAGCCAGACAGGGCGGCGCAGGAAACGCCCGTCGAAAATCGTTTCGATGATCTGAGCCTGAATCTCGATACCCGGCACCAGTTCGCCCAGCGCGGTCGTGCGCATGTCGGTGTTGCCCGTTCCCGTCAAGCCGACCAGCACCAGCTTGTTATGAAAGCGGTCGGGATCGACCTGGCCTTGCAGGACGTCGCGCGCGGAGACGTAGCGATGCTGCGTCGAGCGTATCGACGCGAAATGCAGCCAGATGTCCCCGTCGGGCTGGGTGGGCACTTCCACATCCGCGACGCCGACTGACTGCATGCCCGTCGTGTTCGCATACACGTCGACAGCCGCCGATCCCGTGACGACGCGCAGCATTTCGACGGGCATGCACGGCACGAGCTTGTCGCCCAACCCAAGGATGAGGGGGATGCGCCGGACCGTGCCCTGTTCGAGCGCGACATTGAGCATCGCCTGTCCGTGCGCCGCCGCCTGCAATTCCGGCAGGCTCGCGAGCACGTAGTTGTACCGCTTCACGCGGTTCAGCGGATCGACGCCGTGCACGAGGATCGGCGCGCTGCGCAGGTCGGTGCTGGTGTCGAACGCGGCGTGATCGACGGCGGCGGCGCCGAGTATCGAAGGCGCGGCGCGCAGCGAGTTCGCAAGAATGGCCTCGTGGCGAGGCAGCGCACGCAAGCCCGCTGCGAGCGTGGCGGCCGAGGCGGGCAGGTTGTCGGCGACCTTGTCGGGCGAGGTCTGATCGGCTTCCGGCATATAGATGTCCAGACCGATCGCGAGCGGCTTGTGCACCGCGATCGCGTCGACGAGGTTCGCCAGCCGGTTGCGCGGCCACGGCCATTGACCGACGGCCGCGAGCGTCCTGTCGTCGATCGCGACGATGGTCACGGGCTGCGAGGCGGGCACGCGCGGGAAGCGGCGCTGGTAGTGATCGAACAGCAGTTGCCGCGCCGTGCCGAACGTATCGGGCACCATGTCGTCGAGCTTGTCCAGCAGCGCCGGTCGCGGAATGACGCCGGGCGATTCGCTGTACAGGTTCAGCAGACTCAGGCCGAGCAGCACCGCGAGCGCGACGGGGCGGCCTTGTCCCGCCCTCATCAGCTTCATGAAAAAAATCAGCCATGAGTAGTCGCGAAAGCGTTTCATGTCGGCAGCGGCAGATCAGTGCGCTTGACAGGCGTAGTGACGGATCACCCGGATCACTGGATTGTAATGACGACGCGCCGATTCATCTGGTTAGGGACGCCGTCCGCGGTGTGCACGAGTGGTTCGCGCTTGCCGCGTCCCGCCGTTTCGATTTCTTTCGCCGGGATACCCGCCTTGATCAGGAACTTCGCGACCGTCTGCGCGCGCTGCATCGACAGCTTGTCGTCGTATTCCTGCGAGCCTGCCAGATCCGTATGGCCCACGACGGTCAGATGCGGCGCGGGCCACGTCGCGAGCGCCGCTTTCAGCTGCTGGACGGTCGCATTGGACTGCGGTGCGAGTTCCGTCGCCGAGTCGAACAGGAAGTTGATCGTAAAGGTCTTCGGGCGCGGCGGCTGCGCGGCGAGCACGTCGCCATAGCGTGTTTCGACATTGGCCGCACTGCTTGCCGTCTGCTCGATCGCGCCGCCTTTCGCGACTTCGGCCGTCGCGTAAGCCTTGTCGATGACTTGCGTCTTGTTGCCGCTTCGCACGATCACGCTGCCGACCGTGCCGTCCGGATTGGGCAGCAAGGTGATCTTGTCGGGCGTCGAGCTGCATGCCGAAACCAACGCGAGCGTCGCGCAGCTTGCGCACCACGTGAGCCTTCGCCGTTGTGCCGCGGGCTTCAATGCCCGTTCTCCCCGTCGCCGACCTCGATGATGAATTCGGTGCCGCGCACGCCGAGCGTCGTGGTCGGCGTGCTGAAACGCACCGCTTCCGGATGGGCCTTCGCCAGCTTGCCGTCGACGACCGCGAGCGAGCCGCGCCGGATGGTTGCATCGAGCGTGCCGTCGTGGGTGGTGGTATCGAAGTCGAACTGGTTGAGCTCGAGTACCGAACTGGAGCCCTCGGAAAGCAGCGTATTGTCGCGCAGCGTGATGCCGACGGAAGACGCGGGGCCCGTTACGATGCGGTCGCTTTTGAACACCTCGCTGCCGACGGCGGCGTCCATGCTTTGCGCCGTGCGCTCGATATGAACCGAGCCTTTCACCGTCTTGACGACGCCGATCGAATCCGCGCCGAATGTGTCGATGGCCGCTGCGCATCCGCAGGCGAAAACCAGTGCATAGTTGACGGCTTGCTTGTGCATGGGTGACGACCGTGATGGCGGTTGGACGACGCGCGCCAAAGCGAAGGCCGCGCGGCAGAAGCGGGCGCGGTTCGCGGTGATCTTCGGGAGAATAACGTGCCGCGATGAATCGTTCCGTGCGCTGCCGCGCATTTCGCGAGATTGATGGGCATGTTTCTGGCAGAAGACTTGCAGAGCTTCGGGCGCTGGACGCCACCCGAAGCGGGCTGCTACGCGTGACGCGATGGCGCGTCAGTTCGCGGTGCTCCGGCGCATAAAGGTGCGCAACGTCATCGACTTTTACGCGGCGGTTTTCAATCAGGAAGCGTATTGAAAGCGTTGAAGCACGAGGCGGCGCTCACGCCTCGGCGTGCGGCTGTTTCATGTCGCGCAGGTTGGCTGCGGACGCGCTGAGCATCTGCGGAATCTCGTCCTTCAGAAACTCGACGAAGGTCTTGATCTTCGCGTCGAGATAGCGGCGCGACGTGTAAAGCGCATAAGCCGAGAGCGGCTGCAAGTGATAGTCCGGCAGCACGCGCATGAGCGATCCGTCGCGCAGCGCCGACACGGCCGTCGACATTGGCACCGCGCCGATACCGATGCCTTCCTTCAACGCGACGGCAAGCCCGTCCGCCGAGTTGATGCGAAAACCGCCGGCCGGCAGATGAACGGTCTCGATGCCATCCGGTCCTTCGAGCAACCAGCGGTCGGTGGGATAGACGGAGGAGACGAACTGGAAGCATGCGTGCTGCGTCAGTTCATGAACCTCGCGCGGCATGCCGTGCTCGCGCAAGTACGCGGGCGCGGCGCACAGCACGCTATGCACCGTGCCGAGCCGCTGCGCGACGAGGCTCGAATCGGGCAATTCGTCAACGCTCAACTGGACGCTCACGTCGTAGCCTTCGTCGATGATGTCGGGCATATGCTGCGACAACGTCAACTCGATGGAGACGGACGGATAGCGCTGCCGGTAGCGCACGATAGCAGGCGTCACGTACGTTTGGCCGAAGCTCGACGTCGCATGCACGCGCAACTGGCCGGTGGGCCGGACCTGTGCATCGGCGGCTTCGGCTTCGGCCTGATCGACGAAAGCGAGAATCTGCTCGCAGCGCTGCAGATAACGGTACCCCGCTTCCGTCAGAACGACCTTGCGGGTGCTGCGGTTCAACAGGCGCGTGCGCAGATACGCTTCGAGCGCGGACACGGCACGCGACACGGCGGGCACCGTGACGTTCAAGCGCTGCGCGGCGCCCGTGAAGCTACCTTCCTCCGCTACGCGAGCGAAGATCCGCATGCTGGTGAGAGTATCCACTGGTCAAACGCTCCACAGTGCGCGCCGCGCACCTTCCTCAAGCTTGCACACTGCAAATCTGCAATTGATGTTGATGACGCTTTGCAGAATACGCGATCAATCGATTTGCCGCTGGTAGAGCGCAAAGAGCCCGCCGCAAAGCGAGAGGCCGATCAGGAAGTAAAAGCCGTCCAGTGAGCTCAGAAAGCTCGCCTGTTGCGAGACGACGCGGCTGAGCTCGACGAGCGCGAGGCCCTTCGCGTCGCCAGCCGTGTGCCCCAGCCCTTCGAATGCGCGTGTCAGGCCGTCGAAGGCATTCTGGAACGCGGGATTGAACGGATTCACGAACTCGGTCAGGCGCGTCTCGTGCACGGCCTCACGGTGCTGTTCGAGCATGATGATCGTCGCGGTCGAGAACGAGTAGGTCAGTTGCTTGACCATGTTCTTGAAGCGGTAGCCGTGGTTGTACTCTTCGACCGAGAAGATGCGGAATGCGAGATTGGCGACGGGCAATACGATGAACACGAGCAGCAAGCCGCGCAGCAGAAGCGGCGGTAGCAGCCACGGCATGCTGACGTCGGGCGGCATGCTCGCCATCCAGCCGCCGATCAGCGCGGCGATCAGAAAGCCGGGGACGATCAGCCAGCGCTTATGCTTGATGAGCGGGGAAACGCGGAAATAGACGAACGCGAAGGCAAGCGACCCAAACGACGTGAGACCCACGAGCCGCCCCGCGTTTTCGACGGGATAGCGAAGTCCGCCTTCGAGAAAGCGCGAGACCAGATAGCTCATCGCATTGCTGATGTAGTAGAACAGCACGTACAGCGCAATGCCCGTCTGGAATGTCCGCTCGCGCAACGCGTGAAGCCGCACGAGAGGCGCGGGATGATGCCATTGATGCCACGCGAACCAGCCGAGCGACAGCAATCCCGCCACCGTCAGTCCAACCAGCGTGGGCGAACTGAAGAACAGCTCGAACCGCACCTGTTGCATCGCGATCTGCAGCGCGCCCTGCGCGAACGCAAACACCATATACGGCCAGAAGTGCGCTTCGCCGCGCGCTTCGGGAAGCAGCTTGCCAGCGGGCGGCACGACGAGCAGCACGAGGAGCGCAAGGCCGGCGGCCGCGAGCGTCGTGCAGATGAAGAGTGCGCGCCAGTCGAACGAAGCGACCAGATAGCCGCCCGCGAGCGGTGCAAGCGCGCTCGCCAGCAGGATCATGCTCAGGAACGCGCGCACCGCCGAAGACCGCCGCTGCGGCGTGAAGCTGGTTTGAATGAGAATGCGGCACGCGCTCATCATCGGGCCGATGAAGTAGCCCTGCGCACCGCGCGCGAAGGCGAGTTCGATCGACGATTCGCTCAGCGCCGCCGCCACGGAGCCCGCCGCGAACAACACCAGGCACCCGCCGATATAACGCCGGTAACCGACCCGCTCGACCCACCATTGCTGCTGAAGAATGGCAAGTACGGAAGCGACGGCATACGCGCTCGACGACCACACGAGTTCGTCCGTCGATGCGTTGATGCCGCCCGCGATATAGCTGGTAAAGAAAGAGAAGATCGTGTTGTCGAAATACTCGAGACCGGTGGCGAGCGCAATGACCCACGGGAAGAGGTCCACGCGAAAGCGCCTGGCGACGACGGGCGTGTGTGCGGCCGGCATGGCGGTTACGTGCCGCTGTGCGACGCCCCAGCAGCGTGCGTAAGGAGCGTGGCGCCGATCGTGACGACGGTGGGGGTTTTGGTGGACATGCGCGAAATGCTGCTGCGATACGGTCAGGAAGCTCCGCATTATACGTCAACGTGAACGTTCGCGTACAGGTTTGGCCGTGCCACGGGATTGTCGTGGCACGCGCGTTAGCGCATCGAGGCGGTGAAAAAGACGCCGCGTGACGGGCGAATCAACCGCGCAGCACCGCTTCGCCGTGTTCGGCATACGCGCGCAACAGATGATGCGCAATCGCGAACGGCTTTGGCGCCGACAGGTTGTCCGCATGCGTGCCCTCGAGCATTGCGGTGACTTCGGCGCGCGTGAACCAGCGCGCGTCTTCGAGTTCGTTGGTGTCGATGACGATCTCCCGGCTGCTGGCGCGCGCGAAGCAGCCGATCATTAGCGACGAAGGAAACGGCCATGGTTGCGACGCGAAGTAGACGACCTCCGCGCATGCCACGTGGGCTTCCTCATGCACTTCGCGGCGCACTGCGTCTTCGACGGTTTCGCCCGGTTCGACGAAACCTGCGAGCGCCGAGTACATGCCCGGCGCGAACTGGCGCTGGCGTCCGAGCAGACAGCGCTCGCCGTCGATGGTCAGCATGATGACGACGGGGTCCACGCGCGGGAAGTGGCGCGTGCCGCACGCATCGCACAGGCGTTGCCAGCCGGCCGCCGTCGCGCGGCTCGGCGAGCCGCAGTTCGCGCAGAAGCGATGGCGGCGGTGCCAGTCGAGCATCGATTTGGCCTGGCCAAGCACACCGAGCATTTCCTGTGCGACGAGGCCTTGTAGCGCGATCGAGCGCAGATCGATGCGATCGTGCAGCTTTTCTTGCGATTGCCCTTCGTGTTGCGCGAGACCGGATGCGAAGCCGAGCGCGAAACGTCCGCTGCCGTCGCTGTCCTGGCCGAGAAACACGCGTTGCAGCGGCTCGCCGAACGCGGCCGCCTCGCTTGCGGAGAACCAGGCTTCGTGCGTGTCGCCGCGTTTGAGCAACGGAATGTCGCCATCGAAGACGAGAAAGCGCGCGGTGGGAGCATCGTGCAGGCTGGCAATGAAGGCGTCGTCGTCGCGTTGTTCGGAGCGGCGGTCGAGCAGGTTGAGATTGAAGCCGATGGAAGCGGAAGGGACGATCATTACGTTCGAATGTGGGCCGGGACGATCCGCAAGTATGGCACGGCGTCCCGCCCTGCGCAGACGGCTGGCGCTCCGGGACGAGCCGCCCAGCCGTCTGCGCGCGAGAGCGTCAGATCTGCTTCACTGCTGCGAGCGCATCGGCGAGGCCCGCGCCCGTCGCGCCGTCTTCGCCGACGCCCGCCGGCACGCCCGCGCCTTGCGGATCGCTCGCCGGGTTGGCGTGGCCCTTCGTCACGTCGCGCGCGGTGCGGCGCAGGATCGCCTTGATGTCGCCCGGCGACAGGTGCGGGTCTGTCTGCAACAGCAGCGCGCACAGGCCCGCCAGTTGCGGCGCAGCCGCCGACGTCCCGCTGAACACACCCCAGCCGTCGTTGGGCGCGGTGCCGTCGAAGGCGGCGTTTTCACGGTCGATCTCGCAACCGGCCGAAACGGGCAGCGAGATGTAGGTGGCGTGCGGCAGCATGCCGACCAGCCCGCAGACGTCGGGCACGCTGCGGCCCGAGTAGATCAGGCTCGTGAATGCGCTCGCGTAGTCCGATGCGCGCATCGCGCCGTGCTGATCGACGAACACGCCCCCCGCTGAAATGATGTCGGGCATCTGGCCGGGAAACGAATAGTGGCCGTTGCCCGCCGAGAAGACGATCACGATGCCGCGCTTCACCGCCGCCTGAATTTCCGCCTCCAGCGCGACGAGTCCGTTCGGCAGCGTTTTCAGCGGCGTGTCGCCGGGGCCGCGCAGGTCGTAGCCGAGGCTCACCGAGATCACCTGCGGGTCATGCTTGAGCGCCTCTTGCAATCCTTCGAGCACGGATGCGCCGCTCGAAGGATCGGCTTCGTTGTCGAGCTTCACGCCGATAAAGGTCGCGCCCGGCGCGATCGCGAAGATGTTGGCGGATTCGCCCGTGCCGTGGCCGTTGCCGTCGCTGCGGCGGTCGGTGGCGCCCGGCGCGAGCACGATCGACGACGAATAGCCGTGCGCCTTGAAATACGGATGGCCGTGAGCAAAGCCGCTATCGATCATCGCGATGCGCACGCCTTTGCCCGTGATGCCCTGCTGGTGCACGGGCGTCGCGTTGAGCTGGAGCGCGATGTCGGCGGGCGCGGCGAGATGGAAGTAGGGCACGGCGGGCGCCGTCGCGGACGGCGCGCTGGCCTCGTGCGGCTTCTTCGTGGCGGGGCGTTTCCCGGCTGCCGTCGTGGTCTTTTTCGCCTTCGTGCTCTTTGCTGCTTTCGCCGCTCTCGCCATGTAGATGTGCGGCCACTGGATATAGACGTCGTCGAGCAGCGATTTGATCGCGGGGTCCGGATTCCATGGCGCGCCGTCGGGCGGATAGAGCACGGAGCTGAACTGCGCCGCCGACGCGCACGGCGCCTTCATGCGCTTGAGGCGCGTCTGGAACACCGCTTCGAATTGCGCGCGCGTGCAGCGCATCGACGCCGACAGCGAGCCGCGGCCCGTCAGCGTGAAGCCGCGCCGCGCGAGTTCGGCGAGCGCGAGATCGGCCTGGGCGGGATCGGGGATGAACGAAGCGACAGTGTCCGTCGACATGCGCGCGCCGAACCGGGTCGGCCCGCTGTCCGAGCCGGGCCGGTTGAAGGTCACGGCAACGCGGAGTTCTTCATGGGCGGCGTCGCCGCGCGCGGGCCGCGCGGCCGCGTCTTTGGGATCGTAGGCCTTCATCGTTTCTTCTCCAGTGACGACGGCTGCACGCGCGTGAGTGCGTTGGCATGGACGCCGTCTCATGCAAGACGAATGCGGGTTAATCGAATGAAAGATGCTGCGGCGCTTCGCTGATCGACGCGACGTACGGTTGCAGACTGCGCGGCACGGCAAGGGTTCCGCTCGTGCCGGAAGAACCGGAAAAAAGCTGGCGGAATGCATCATCGGGCATACGCGCGGACAAGGTGGCATGACCTTCGCCGCTGATCTGCATGCCGAGCTGTTCGGCGGCGAGCCGCGCCGCTGCGCGTGCCGCGTCGGTGCGGCAGGGGTCGCGCAGCAGAAGCTGCAGACGATGTACAGGGCAGGTTTCGTTCATCATCGCCACCTCCGGATGGGTCGCAACAGAACGCGCCGTTGTGCCGTCAAGAAGGCTTTCGATCTTACGCCTGCTCGTGCAATTGCGCTGCTCGTGCCGTCTGGCGCGGATGCGCCTGCGACTGCGCGATGAAGCGGTCGATGGCCGTGGCCAGCGCATGCGGATACTGATACATCATCGCGTGCCCCGCCGAGCGCACCACCAGCAATTGCGCATCCGGCAGCGTGCGGGCGAGCGCTTCGGCGTTCTGCTTCGACAGGATGGCGTCGTCGTCGCCGGTGAGGATCAGCGTGTCGGTGTGCAGGGTGCGCAGCGCGCCGGCGGCGGCATCGTCCTGTTCCCATGCGCGCAACAGCGCCTTCTGGCCTGCCGTCACGGTCGCGGAGATGGCAGGCGACGCGTACCCCGCGGGCACGAACATGTTCTTGCGGAAGCATTCGCCCGCCGCGTTCGCAGCCGATGGCGGAAACAGCAGCTTCATCACGTCGTCGAACGTGGTGCCCGGCCTGCCCGACAGCGTGGCTTCGACGCCGGGCGCGATAGGCACGCCAAGGCGTCCCGGCGCGGGCGCGCTCATCAGCACGATGCGCTGCACGTTCGCCGGGTGGTCGATCGCGAGTTGCGTGGCGACTGCGCCGCCCATCGACCAGCCGAGCACCGTGACGTCGCGCAGCTTCAGCGTGTCGATCAGCGCCGAGAGGTCGCTTGCCATGTCCTGCACGGTGAAGCTCGACGCCTTTGGCAGCGAGCGGCCCACGCCGCGATTGTCGAAGACGACGACTTCATGATGTTTCGCGAGGTCGGCGAGCAAGGCCGCGTCCCATTCGGAGAGCGTCGCGCGAAAGCCGGTTTGCAGGACGATGGGACTGCCGTGGCCGAAGCGGTAATACGCGATGTCGCCCTGTGGCGTGTGCGCGATCTGCTCGCGTGTCGACGGATCGTGGTCCGGGCGGTTCGCGACGACAGGGCAGGCGTTTTCGAGCGGATAGCTGACGGTCCTTGCGTCGGCAGGCGCCGCGATGATGCCGGCTAGCAATGCGACGAGCGGGACGAGCGCATGCAGACGTTTCATGACGATGATCCTTTCGCGGCAGGCGGACGGCGGCGCGATCAAGCAGTTTGGTGCGCGTTGCTCACAGCAGGTGCGAGGTTTCCGCATGACGAACCACCACGGGACGCCGGCTCGAAACACGCGCCGTTTGCCGCGTGAGCCAGTTGTCGACCTTTTCGGCGGCGATCGCGAGCAACACCGAAACGATCATGACGCTCGCGCCGAGCGCACAGAAGACGAGAAAGGGCGGGTGAAAGTCCATGGTGGCTCCTGATTTCCGTGATGCTCGATGTCGTTGTTTCCAGCTCGACTGTGCGGTCCTGGCTGGCTGTGACGACATCATGCTTCAGGCAAGTGAGGAGAAAATTAGCCGCGCGGATACGGTCCTGGCACCGCTCGCGCCTACCGCGGCGGCGCGTTTTCGCCCTGTCCGACGCCTGCGCGCCCGAGCAGCCAGTGCGTGAAGGCGGCCACCTTCTCGACGCGGGATTCGTTCTTCCGATACGACAGAAAATGCGTGTCGCGCTCGAAGCGCACGAACGCGTCGCTGCGCACTTCGATCAGGTCGCCGCGCACGATTTCGCGCTCGGCGAGCCGCATGCTTTCGAGCACCACGCCCATGCCGTCGGCTGCCGCCGAGATGCCGAGCGCCGCGCGATCGAACGAGGGGCGGGGCGTGGTCGGCATGTCGATCCCGTTGGCCGCGAACCAGTCGGCCCACGTGACGCGACTCAACTGCGTGTCGATCAGCGTCAGTTCGCTCATGCGCGTCTCGACGGGCGTGCCGTCGCCGAGCAGCGCGGGCGAGCAGAGCGGCACGATCGCTTCGCGGCCCAAAGGCACGGTGTCGATGCCGGGACGATCGAGCGCGCTGCCGTACGAAATCTCGACGTCGACTTCCTGCACGCGCGTGAGATCGAGCGGCTCGGCGCCTGTCGACAGGCGGATGGTGATGTGCGGATACGCCTTGTTGAACTCGGGCAGCTTCGGCCCGAGCCATTTCACCGCGAAGCTCGGCGCGCAATGCACGGCGAGCACCTGCGAATCGGGCGCGAGCATGACCTCGCTGCAGGCCGCCTCGACGACGTCGAATACGCGGCTCAGGCTTTCGAGCAGGCGCACGGCTTCGGGCGTGGGCTCGATGCGCCGGTTGCGCCGCAGAAACAGCGGACGCCCGAAATACGCTTCGAGTTCTTTCACCTGATGACTGATCGCGGATGGCGTCAGATGCAATTCCTGCGCGGCGAGCGCGAAGCTCTCGAGGCGGGCGGCGGCCTCGAAGGAACGCAGCAGCACGAAGTTGGGCATCCGCCTCATGTGGTTCCTCTTCAGGTGAATGTCATTCATGCTTTCATGAACAACCATCGTTTGTCAACGCGATCGGCGGGAACGACCATGTGCTTACCTGATGTCCACATGTTCAAAAGGAGCCGACATGTCCGAAGTGATGGAAGCCCCATCGAAAGCGATCGACCTCAAGGGCCGCATCTCGATCTATCAGCCCGAGCAGGACGGCCTGATCTTTCCCGAACTGCCAGATTTCGAGAGCCACGCGCAGCACCGGCAGTATCTGAAGGAGCGTCTTGTCGCCGCGTGCCGCGCGTTTGCGCTGCAGGGCTTCGATTACGGCTTCGCGGGCCATCTGACGGTGCGCGATCCGGAGCATCCCGGCCTCTACTGGACGAACCCGATGGCCGTGCATTTCTCGCAGGTGAAGGTGTCGAACCTGATCTGTGCGGACCACGAAGGCCATGTCGTCGAAGGCGACTATGCGATCAATCGCGCGGGCTTCGTGCTGCATGCGGCTGTTCATGAGATGCATCAGGACATCGTAGCGATGTGTCACGCGCACACCGTGTACGGCACGGCGTTCGCGTCGCTTGGCAAAAAGCTCGATCCCATCAGCCAGGATGCTGCCGCATTCTTCGAAGACCATGTCGTGATCGGCGAGGAAGCGGGGCAGGTGGCCGTCGAAGTGAAGGCGGGCCACAAGGTCGCGCATGCCTTCAAGGGCGTGAAGGCGGCGATCCACCAGAACCACGGGCTGCTGACGGCGAGTCGGCACAGCATCGAGTCGGCCGCGTTCTGGTTCATTGCGCTCGAACGCTGCTGCCAGCAGCAACTGATGATCGAGTCGACGGGCATCAAGCCGCGCTTCGTGACGGAAGAGCGCGCGCGCTATAGCCGCGAGCATGTGGGCAGCGAGTACATCGGCTGGCTGCATTTCCAGACCATCTGGGATCAGCTCGTGAAGACGCAGCCCGACATGTTCGACTAACGCAGGCTCTTGCAGTGCGATGCGGCGGGCGAAATGCAAGGTCCGACCGCCGCGATCAGCTCACGATTAATACACGACGGAGACATCCCCATGAGTTCGATCAGCCAGGACGTGTATCTGCAGCGTTCGGGAACGGGCGTCTATGCGAAGGTTGCATGGCGCCTGATTCCATTTCTGTTCTTCTGTTATCTGTGCGCTTACCTCGATCGCATCAATGTCAGCTTTGCGAAGCTGCAGATGCTGCAGGATCTCGGGATGAGCGATGCCGTCTATGGGCTAGGCGCGGGGATTTTCTTCGTCGGTTATCTGATGTTCGAAGTGCCGAGCAATCTGATTTTGCTGAAGGTGGGGGCGCGGCGCTGGATTGCGCGGATCATGGTGACATGGGGTGTGATTTCGGCGGCGATGATGTTTGTGTCGACGCCTACGCAGTTTTATGTGGTGCGGTTTCTGTTGGGCGTGGCCGAGGCTGGATTCTTTCCGGCGATTCTTTTATATCTGACGTACTGGTTTCCTGCTGGGCGCCGTAGCAAGGTGACCGCGCTTTTCATGACGGGGATTCCGATGTCGGGTGTGATAGGCGGTCCTTTGTCGGGCTGGATCATGCATTCGATGAGCGGCGCGCATGGGATTGCCGGCTGGCAGTGGCTGTTTCTTCTGGAAGGTATTCCGACGGTGCTGGTTGGGATCGTGGCGTACTTCTATCTCGACGACAAGGTGTCCGATGCGCGGTGGCTGCGCGATGACGAGAAGGCGTTGATCGAGGCCGATCTGCAGGCGGAGAGCGGACATCACAAGCTGCATTCGCTGCGCGATGGGCTTGCGAGTCCGCGTGTGTTGTTGCTGTCGGCGATCTATTTCTTCTTCACGATGGGGCTGTATGGGGTGAGCTTCTGGCTTCCTTCGCTGGTTAAGGCTTCGGGGGTGTCGGGGACGTTGAATATCGGGCTGTTGTCGGCTGTGCCATATGCGGCGGCGGCCGTCACGATGGTGCTCGTCGGGCGGAGTTCGGATCGGTATGGTGAGCGGCGCTGGCATCTCGCGGTGCCGGGTGTGGTTGGCGCGATTGCGTTGTGTGCGAGTGTCGTCTATGCGCATCAAACCGTGCTTGCGATGATCGCGCTGACGATTGGCACTATGGGTGTCATTACGACGATTTCGCAGTTCTGGACTGTGCCGCCCGCTGTTTTGCAAGGTACCGCTGCTGCGGGTGGGATCGCGCTTGCTAATTCGGTTGGGTCGATTTCTGGAGTTGTTAGTCCGTATGTGATTGGGTTTTTGCAGACTTCGACTGGGTCGACTGGGAGTGGTGTGGTTGGGATTGCAGTGAGTATGGTGTTTGGTAGTCTGCTGACGCTTGCCCTTCGGCGGGCGCATGTTAATGTTTTTTCTCAGCGGGAGTAGGTTGGGTTTTTTTGTCTGCGACGCTGGGGTTGGGTTGGGTTGGGTTGGCGTGGCTTTGCGCTGGCATCCGCGTATCGTTAGCGTGCTTCAGGCGTCGCCCCTGTGCGGGGCGGCACCTACTTTTCTTTG
>NZ_JAGUUD010000110.1:0-27143 GCF_020177535.1 Paraburkholderia sp. XV
GCAGGCGCCCGCCGCTGGCGAACTGACGATCTTCAACCGCAGCCATTACGAAGACGTGCTCGTGCCCGTGGTGCTCGGTTCGATAGACAAGGACGCGCGCCTGCGCCGCTACCGGCACATTCGCGACTTCGAGCTGATGCTCGCGGAAAGCGGCACGACGATCATCAAATGCATGCTGCACATTTCGAAGGACGAGCAGCGCGAGCGCCTGCAGGCGCGCATCGACGATCCGACCAAGCACTGGAAATTCGACGTCTCCGATCTCGACGCGCGCAAGCAGTGGGACAAGTACCAGGACGCGTATGAAGAAGCGCTGGCGGCCACGTCGACGGAATACGCTCCGTGGTACGTGATTCCCGCCAACTCGAAGACGCATCGCAACGTGATGGTCGGTGAATTGCTGCTGCGCGCGTTCGAGTCGCTCGAGCTCGAATTCCCGCCGGCGAAAGAATCGCTCAAGGGCGTGATAGTCGAATGATCTTCACCTTGTCGAATAGACAAAAACACAACGAAGGAAAAACATGTTTCGTGTGATCACCGCCAACCTGAACGGCATCCGTTCGGCGGCCAAGAAAGGCTTTTTCGAGTGGTTCGGTGAGCAGAAGGCCGATGTCGTGTGCGTGCAGGAAATCAAATGCTCGCAGGACGACATGACGCCTGAATTTCTCGCGCCGCACGGTTTCACCGGCTATTTTCAGCATGCGGTGAAGAAGGGTTACAGCGGCGCGGGTCTCTATACGCGTCACGAGCCGGATGAAGTCGTGATCGGCTTCGGCAGCGAAGAGTTCGATCCCGAAGGACGCTACGTGGAAGCGCGCTTCGGCAATTTGTCGGTAATTTCCGTGTATGTGCCGTCGGGTTCGAGCGGGGACGAGCGCCAGCAGGCCAAGTACCGCTTCATGGACGAGTTCATGCCGCACCTCACGGAGTTGTCGAAAGAGCGCGAAGTGATCGTGTGCGGCGACGTCAACATCGTGCACAAGGAAATCGACATCAAGAACTGGAAGGGCAACCAGAAGAACTCGGGCTGCCTGCCGGAAGAACGCGCGTGGCTCACCAAGCTGTTCGACGATGTCGGCTACGTGGACGTGTTCCGCACGCTTGACCAGCGGCCCGAGCAATACACGTGGTGGAGCAATCGCGGTCAGGCGTATGCGAAGAACGTTGGGTGGCGTATCGACTACCAGATCGCGACGCCGGGTGTTGCCGCGACGGCGAAGCGCGTCGATGTGTTCCGTGACATCAAGTTCAGCGATCACGCGCCCGTGACCGTCGACTACGCGCACAAGATCGCGAAGAAATAAACGAAAGCGGCGTCAGTCGCTCGCGGTCGTACGGCGCGGGCGGCCGATGCCCGCATAGTCGGGCAGCGCATCGACGCTCTTGCCGACGGCTTTCGCGTACAGCGGCAGCATGTCGGGCAGGCGCTTCATGATGTCCGCGCGGCGCGTCGGATTGTACGGATGCACGTAGATGAAGCCCTGATCGCGGTTGCTGCGGGTCGCGACGGCGAGCTTGTCCCACAGTGTGATCGCCGCGCGCGGATCAAAACCCGCGCGCGAAGCAATCTCGCTGCCGATCACGTCGGCCTCGGTTTCATCGGCGCGTTCGTACTTCATCTCCAGCAACTGCGTACCGATGCCGAGCGGCGCTTCGCCGAGATCGGCGAGACCGAAAAGTTGCGGAATCGACCCCGATCCGAGTTGCGCGGCCTGCTGTTCGCCGAGACGCTCGCGCGCGTGCTCGCGTAGCGCGTGGGCGATTTCATGGCCGAGCAGCATGCCGAGTTCGTTGTCGTTGGGCTTGATCTTGTCGAGCATGCCGCCATACACGATGATCTTGCCGCCCGGCAGACAGTACACACGAACATCCGGCGAACGCAGCACCGCGATATCCCACTTCCAGTTCTTCGCGCGGTCGTTCCATTTCAGCGCGTACGGAACCAGCTTGTCGACGATCGACTGCACACGCTTCACGTGCGCGTCCGATGACGGATAGAGCCGGCTCATATGCTCGGCGCCGCGCGCGATCTGATCGAATTCCTCAGCCGATTGCGCTTCGAGCATCGGCGACGGAATCAGATTGCGGAATACCGCGTAGCCGCCATAGCGCAATTGCTGGTTCGGCACGAAGGGCGGCGGCGGGGGCGTGGGTGCCGGCGTGCGAGCCGTCACGGGCGTTGGCGGTGTCGCTGCGCCTGCGTTCGACGGCGCGGACGTGCCTGACGTGGCGGACGGCGCCGTTTCTGACTTAGGCGCGGAAAGGGTCGAAGGCGTGGATGGCGCGTTCGCAGCAGGCGGCGCGCTGACGCTCGATGTCGATTCGGCCGCGCGCGCCTGCCACGGCGACATCACGCCGAACGCCGCGCACGCGGCGAGAACGGCCAGATGCAGGACATGGCTACGCGCGCGCATGCGATATGCAGGCGATCGACGGAAAGCGGCGCGCGAAGCCGGACCCATGACGGCGCGCCGCGACGCAAACACCATCACGACTGCTTTCTCCAGGGGGCGATGCGAAACAACAGTAGCATGCCTGGTATAGCAAGCGCCGTGCAGACCAGGAAGTAATCGAACCAGCCGATCTTCGCGACGACGAAGCCGCTTGCCGCCGACGCCAGCGTGCGCGGCACCGAAGCGAGCGACGTGAAGAGCGCGAACTGCGTCGCCGTGTAGCGCGGGTCGGTCGTACTGGCGATGTACGCGGTGAACGCGGCGAGCGTGAGGCCTGTCGTGAAGGTTTCGAAGCCGTAGACGAGCGCGAGCGCCACCGACATCGGATCGAGTTGCACCGTCCAGCCGATGCCGAGCAGCGACAGCAGTTTTGTCGTGCCCGCGCTGAGCGCGACGGCGATGTCGTACACGACGGTGAGCCCCGGCGACGTCGGCCCGACGTGCGCGAGCCACGCGAAGCCGAGCGTCGACACCATCTGCAGAATGCCGAAGATCCACAGGCCGCGACCGATGCCGATACGCATCAGCGCAATTCCGCCAATGATGCCGCCCGCCAGACTCGCGCCGAATGCCGTCGTTTTGGCGATCACGCCGATCTGCGTGCGCGAAAAGCCGATGTCGAGAAAGAACGACGTGGACAGCGTGGTCGCCATCGTATCGCCGAGCTTGTACAGGAAGATGAAGCCGAGCACGAACAGTGCGCCGCGCCAGCCGTCGCGCAGAATGAATTCGCGGAACGGCTCGACGATCGCTTCGCGCAGGTTCTTCGGCGGCGTGCCGTGCACTTCGGGCTCGCGCACGACGATGGTCATGATCATGCCCGGCAGCATGAACGCGGCCGTGACGATGAACACGGTCGCCCATGGCAAATGGTCCGAGAGTATCAGCGCGAGCGAACCGGGCACGAGCGCCGCGATCTTGTACGCGTTCACGTGCACCGCATTGCCGAGGCCCTGCTCGGTGTCATGCAGCAGTTCGCGCCGATACGCGTCGATCACGATGTCCGAGCTCGCGCCAAAGAATGCGACGAGCGCGGTCAGTGCGGCAACCGTCCAGATCGAATCGCGCGGCGAAACGATGCCGAGCGATGCGATCGCGCCGGCGACCAGAATCTGCGTGAACAGCATCCAGCCGCGCCGGCGTCCCGGCCGCCAGCCGGGCAGACGCGGCACGTAACGGTCCATCAGCGGCGCCCAGAGGAATTTCCACGTATAGGGGAACTGGATCAGCGCGAACAGGCCGATTTCCTTCAGGTTCACGCCTTCTGAGCGCAGCCAGGCCTGGACGAGATAGACGAGGGTGAACAGCGGCAACCCCGACGTGAAGCCGAGGAAAACGCAGATCAGCATGCGCGCGTTGAGAAACGCGCGCCAGCCGGGATGTTCTTCGTGAGCGGTTAGTGCGGGCGCCTCGTGTGGCGGGTTCGACATGAGATGAGTGACGTTAGCTTTTCTTGACGCGATAGACCGCAAGACTACCACGCCAGTTCACGCCCCATCGCACCTGCTGGCCGCCATGCAGCACGACGCGATCCAGAATCTCGATGCCGACTTCCGGCGCGAGCGCCTCGAAGTCCTTGATGGTCAGCACGCGCACGTTCGGCGTGTTGTGCCACTGATACGGCAGCGACTTCGACACGGGCATGCGTCCCTGCAAAACAGACAGTCGATGCGTCCAGAATCCGAAATTTGGGAACGAAACGATGCATTCCTTGCCGACCCGCACCGTCTCGCGCAAGATCGCGGCCGTCTGGTGAATGGTCTGCAGCGTTTGAGAAAGGATCGCAAAATCGAAGCTGCCGTCTTCGAACAGTCGCAAGCCGTCTTCCAGATTCTGCTGGATCACGTTGATGCCGTTCTTCGTCGACGCGAGCACGCCGGCGTCGTTGATCTCGATGCCGTAGCCCGTCACTTCGAGTTCTTCCATCAGCAGCGACAGCAGCGAGCCGTCGCCGCAGCCGAGATCGAGCACTGTCGCACGCGGCTCGACCCAGCGGGCAATCGCGCGGAAATCCGGCCGCGTCGCAAGATAATCGAGAGCGCGCTGGTTCATGCGTTGACCTCCGCAGCAATGCGTTCGTAGTACGCGCGCATCAGGTTGTGATAGCGCGCATCGTCGAGGAGAAAGGCGTCGTGGCCGTGCGGCGCGTCGATTTCGCCGTACGTCACCTGGCGCTTGTGATCGAGCAGCGCCTTCACCAGCTCGCGCGAGCGCGCGGGCGCGAAACGCCAGTCGGTGGTGAAGCTCGCGATCAGATACTTCGCCTTCGTGTGGGCGAGCGCGGCTGTGAGATCGCCGTCGTACGCTTTTGCCGGATCGAAGTAATCGAGTGCACGGGTGATCAGCAGATACGTGTTCGCGTCGAAGTAGTCGGCGAACTTGTCGCCCTGGTAGCGCAGATACGATTCCACTTCGAACTCGACGTCGAAGTTGAAGTTGTAGACGTCTTCCGCGCCCTCCGCACGACGCAGCGCGCGGCCAAACTTCGCGGCCATGTCGTCGTCCGACAGATACGTGATGTGGCCGATCATCCGCGCGACGCGCAGGCCGCGCTTCGGCTTCACGCCGTGCGCGTAGTAGTTGCCGCCGTGAAAGTCCGGGTCCGAGAGAATCGACGAGCGCGCCACTTCGTTGAACGCGATGTTCTGTGCCGAGAGCTTGGGCGTCGATGCCACGACGATGCAATGCGCGAGCCGCTCCGGATACATCATGCTCCACGCGAGCGCCTGCATGCCGCCGAGACTGCCGCCCATCACAGCCGCGAATTTCTCGATGCCGAACGTGTCGGCGACGAGCGCCTGCGCGTTCACCCAGTCTTCGACCGTCACGACGGGGAAGCTCGCGCCATACGGACGGCCCGTCGACGGATCGATGCTCATCGGGCCCGTCGAGCCGAAGCACGAACCGAGATTGTTCACGCCGATCACGAAGAAGCGGTTGGTGTCGAGCGGCTTGCCCGGGCCGACCATGTTGTCCCACCAGCCGACGTTCTTCGGATCATCCGCATAGACGCCCGCCACGTGATGCGACGCGTTGAGTGCGTGGCACACGAGCACGGCATTGCTGCGCGCGGCGTTGAGCGTGCCGTACGTTTCGACGACGAGGTCGTAGTTCGCGAGCGAGCTGCCGTTCTGCAGGCGCAGCGGCTCGGAGAAATGCATTGTTTGTGGAGTGACGATCCCGATCGATTCCATTCATTCCGCCTTCTGACATGGGGCGGCTAAATGGTGTCGGCGATGGCGCGGAAGGAGCGTGTGCGCGGCTGACGACCTCTTTAGCCGCATTTATAGTGAACCGGGATGGATGAACTCCTTCCGCTGGTTCGCGCGCCCGCAATCGAGTCAGCAAATCGGCGCGTTGTGCAATTCTGGACCGTCAAAAACGGTCAAGCGCAGAGTATAGCGGAAAACGCGCCGCGTCTGCGCCGCCCGGTCTTACTGGAGGATCAGGCGCAGTTGCGCGTCGGCCTGTTCAACCGGCGCGCGCGAGAAGCCGCTGCGCACGAAGCGATGCCAGCGCCCGATGATGTAGCTGAGCAAAAGGCTGGCGCGCGCCACGGGATCGTAGTCGGCGGGGAGCGGGATCGCGCTGTGTTCGGCGTGGCTCGATGCGTCCATCAATCCGAGCCGCAGACATTGCTTGAGCGACGCCTCGACGCGTTCGAGCAGCTGGTTGACGCGTTCGGTGAGCCGCTCGTGTTCGCCGACGAGCGCCTCGCAGGTCAGCACGCGCGTCATGCCGGGATTCTTCGCTGAAAAATTGAGCAACATGAGCGCGATCGCGCGTGCCTGCAGCACGCCGTTCGGCTCTTTCGCGATGATCTGGTTGATGAGCCCGAAGAGCGTCTGCTCGATGAATTCGATCAACCCTTCGAACATCTGCGCCTTGCTCGCGAAATGGCGATACAGCGCCGCCTCCGATACGCCGATGCGCGCGGCCAGCGCCGCGGTGGTGATTTTTTCGTTCTTCGGCGCCTCCAGCATCGCGGCCAGCGTCTGGAGGATATGTACGCGCCGCTCGCCCGGTTTCAGGCGTGTCGAGCGCGGTGCGGCGGTTTGGTCTTCGGTTACGTCCTCGTCATGCTTGCGGATAGGCTGCATGTCTGTCGTCCCTGTTATCGCCAGGCCGGATGCTCCGTGAGTGGTTCGATCGGCCTTCCTGGGCGAGTGCCCAGTCTCAACGATTTTAGCGAACGAATGCATCGATCGACATAGTGCGGGCGACCCGTGCCCGGCAGACGTGCCGGCGAGCCGTTCGGGCGGGCATGCTGCGGCAGGTGCCCGGTGATCCACACGGTGCGGATGCCGAGCCGCCGATAGTTCTTCAGATGGCTGCGCGTGTCTTCGACGAGCACCGCGTCGGCGAGACGCACGTGCGCGTCGCGCATCGCACGGCGCAGCATCGCGTGATCGGGTTTGGCGCGCCAGTAGCGGCGGTCGCGCATGTGCTCGATGGCGATCACGCGCTCGAACAGCCGTTCGATGCCCAACTCTTTCAGCACGTCGAGCGCGTAGGCTTCGGGCGCGTTGGTCAGCACGATCTTGCGGCCGGGCAGCGCGTCGACGAGACGCTTCAGGCCGCGCTCGCTGCGCAGCATCGCGCGCAGGTCGGGGAACGTGTGGACGTACTTCAGGAAGTCGTGCGCATCGAGGTCGTGATGGCGCGTGAGCCCGAGCAGCGCCGCGCCGTAGCGCTGCGTGTAGCCGGTGCGCAGACGGTTCGCTTCGTCGCGCTCGACTTGCAGCGCGTCGATGATGTACTGCGTCATTGCGGAGTTGATAGCCGGGAAGATCGCATGCGACGCGTGATGCAGCGTGTTGTCGAGATCGAACAGCCAGACAGGCGTGCCGGCGTGAATCTGCGGCCGACGGCGCTTCGGACGGAAAGTGCGCATGATGTTGCGGCGTGAATTGCGGCGTGAATGATGTCAGGCGCGCGAGGCGGTCCGCTGCCGTGCGAAACGGGCGGCGCGCGATGCGCGCAGAGGGAAAAGCTTGAGACAGCGCAGGACACTGCGCGAAAGACGGAAGGCCAGTATGCCTTCTGCGAAGCACGGCGGCCAGCGTGCCGTGCTTCGCGCGATGCGTGAGTTTGCGTGACGCGTGACGTGGCGGACCGCGCTCAGTGCGAGCGGATCATCGTGCCGAACGGCTGCTCCGTCAGGATTTCGAGCAGCACCGAATGCTCGATGCGGCCGTCGATGATGTGCACCGAACGCACGCCGCTCTTCGCGGCGTCGAGCGCCGACGAGATTTTCGGCAGCATGCCGCCCGAGATCGTGCCGTCGGCGAACAGCGCGTCGATCTCGCGCGCGGACAGATCGGTCAGCAGCGTGCCTTCCTTGTCCATCACGCCCGGGATGTTCGTCATCATGACGAGCTTCTCGGCGTTCAGCACGACGGCCAGCTTGCCCGCGACCAGGTCCGCGTTGATGTTGTACGACAGGCCGTCCTCACCGAAGCCGATGGGCGAAATGACGGGGATGAACGCGTCGTCCTGCAGCGCTTTCACGACGGCGGGGTTGATCGCCTCGACTTCGCCGACCTGGCCGATATCGATGTACTGGCCGGGGTTGTCGCGGTCCGGCATCAGCAGCTTGCGCGCGTGGATCAGGCCGCCGTCCTTGCCCGTCAGACCGACTGCCTGACCGCCGAAGTGGTTGATCAGCGTGACGATGTCCTGCTGCACTTCGCCGCCCAGCACCCATTCGACGACTTCCATCGTCTCTTCGTCGGTGACGCGCATGCCCTGGATGAACGTGCCCTGTTTGCCGATTTTCTTCAACGCCTGATCGATCTGCGGACCGCCGCCGTGCACGATCACCGGGTTGATGCCGACCAGCTTCAGCAGGATCACGTCGCGCGCGAAGCCTTGCTTCAGGCGCTCTTCCGTCATCGCGTTGCCGCCGTACTTGATGACGACGGTCTTGCCGTGATACTGGCGGATATAAGGCAGCGCCTCGGCGAGAATTTCAGCCTTCAGCGTGGGGGCGATCTGGGACAGGTCGGGAGACTCGGACATGGCGGCGGCTCGGACACGGAAACGGTGAAAACAACGCCGGATTGTACACAACTGGCGCGGTGCAATAGTGAAACTGACGTGTGCCGTCGCGGCGATCGCGGCTGTTGTGCCGCAGTGCGGAAAAGCGGATTTCGAGGGCAACGCGCACCTCGTCCGCGCTGCATTTTGCAGCGGTGCGGTGCCTGGTTTGGGCCGTCGCCCGGCTGGTAAGTTCTCTCGCGCAACGGGGAGGCCCCGCGGCCCGGAAAGCCAGGCGAATCGGCGGCGAGCGGGCAGGCGTTTTGCTGATGTGCCGGAAGTGGCATCATGTTTGAATCCACTGACCGGTTTCATCCCGTTGTCATGAATCCGTCCCCATCCGAACCGACTGAATCTTCCGCAATGTCGAGCGCTCGGTGCCCGCGCTGCCGCCGCGTGTTCGACTGCGGCGGGCGCGGCGGCCGCGAGGCGTGCTGGTGCGTATCGATGCCCGCCTTGCCCGCCACGGCGCTCGACGCCAGCACCGGCTGTCTATGCCCCGAATGCCTTGCCGATGTAATCGCGCGGGCGCGTGCAACGGAAGGAGGCGCCGCGCCCGCGCCGGACTGATGCAACCGGCGCCCTGTGCGGGACTACGCGCGCGAGTCCGCCAGCGCCGCCAGATCGCGCGTCAGGTTGTCGAACACCGGCTCCCACTGTGCGAACTGCGGCTGCCGGTACAAGCTCGCGCTTGGATACCACGGGCTGTCGGTGCGATCGAGCAGCCAGACCCAATGCGGATTGACATCGAGCAGCACCCACGTGCGCTGCCCGATCGCGCCGCTCAGGTGCGCGACGGACGTGCATACGGTGATCACCAGGTCGAGCGCGCCGAGATAGGCGGCGGTGTCGTCGAAGGTTTGGAATTCCGCCGTGTGGTCGGCGATATCGAGTCCTGCCGTGCGGGCTGCCGCCACTTCGGCTGCGGCGCCGGGCTGCAGCGAATAGAAGGCGACCTTGTCGAGTTCGCGGAAGGCGTCGACGTAGCGTTCCAGGCCGACGCGGCGGAACGGATTGCGCTGGTGTCCGTGGCTGCCCGTCCATACGAGTCCGACCTTCAGCCGCTTGTCGCCCGCGAGGCGTTGACGCCAGGCGTCGACGGCTTGCGGATCGGCTTGCAGATACGGAACAGTCGACGGGATCGTTGCTTCGCGCGTATCGAAGAGCAAAGGCAGCGACAGCAGCGAAACCTCATAGTCGAACTTCGGCAACTGTTCGACGCCGCCGCCCAGCGTGAATTCGTCAGCGTGTTGCGCGAGCGAGCGTTCCAGCAGCGCGCCCATCTGCGGAAACGAGTTCCAGGCAAGACGTCCGCCTTCGCGATGCACGCGCTCGGCCAGTAATGGAACATAGCGGCAGAACTGCAGCAGATCGCCCATCCCCTGTTCGCCCCACAGCAGCAGCGTCTTGCCTGCCAGCGATTCGCCGCGCCAGGCGGGTCCCGGCAGTACGGGGCGTTTGCCCGCCAGTTCCTTCGATCCGTCCCAGCGCGCCTCGTGCTCGCGCCAGCCGTCGGCGTAATTGCCGCGCAGCAGGTGGATCATGCTGAGATTGGAAAGGTACGACGGCACGTCGGGCGCGGCGCGATGCGCAGCCAACGTGAAGCGCTCGGCGCTGTCCCATTGCTGCGCTTCGCGCAGCGTCTGCCCGTGATTGCCGAGCATGACGGTGTTGTCGGGCTGAAGCGCGATCGCGCGCCGCTCGGCTTCGAGCGCGCTGCCGAGGTCGAAGCGCGCGAGGTGCGACTTGCCCAGATTGGCCCACGCGTTCGCATCGGCGGGATTCTGGTGGAGCGCGGCTTCCAGCAGTTCGGCCGCTTCCGCCGAAGCCGGATTCGCCGACATCAACGCGCCCGCCAGATTGTTGCGCAGGCTAGGCAGGTCGGGGGCGATGGCGAGCGCATTGCGGTAGGGCGCGACGGCGTCGACGTGCCGGCTCATCAATTGCAGCGTGAGACCCAGGCGAAAGAGCGCTACGGGATCGTGCGGCGCGAGCGCGGCGCAAGCACGGGCAATGGTTTCTGCCTCGCGGCCGCGTTGCCGGGCGGCCAGTTGCTGCGTCATTTCATCGAGCGAATCGGGATCGGTCGGAAACAGGTGTGAAGCGGCCTGGAGCCAGATGTCATGCGCCTGGCGGTCGCCTTGCTCCAGCGCTGCGACAGCATGACGCAGAAATGTCTGGAAGGAATCCAAAAGAACTTGATGCGGATCAACCATTGTTTTGAGCGTTGTGGGTGAAGAATGCCGGGCGCGCCGGAAACGATAAACAACACTATAGTTCCGATCATTCGCTAGATGAATCGGACCCCTCCCAACAGGTAAACTCGCAGGATGCACCGCATAACCGTCACCGGCCGGGTCAACCTCGGGCATCTCTTCTGGCTACGCAGTCTTGCCATCATCGGGCAACTCGTGACGATTGCGTTCGTCCAGACCTTTGTCGGCGTCAAGCTGCCGTTGCCGGCGATGCTGCTCGTCATCGGGCTCGAAGTGATTTTCAACGCGCTGACGTGGCTGCGCGTCGCGAGCCAGAAACCCGAGTCGAACCTCGAGCTGTTCGGGCAACTATGGGTCGACCTGGGCGCGCTGTCCGCGCTGCTGTTTCTGTCGGGCGGCACGACCAATCCGTTCGTTTCGTTGTACCTGCCGTCGCTGGCGATTGCCGCGGCCGTGCTGCCCTGGCAGCTGATGGCGTGGCTCGCGGCATTCGCCGTGGCGTGCTATGCCGTACTCGGTTTCGAATCGGTGCCGCTCAATCTCGACAACCCCGCGAATCTGTTCGACTACTATCGCGCCGGGATGTGGGTGAACTTCATGGTCAGCGTCGGCCTGATCGCGTGGTTCGTGGCGCGCATGTCGCGCGGGCTGCGTCAACGCGACACGGCGCTCGGCGAGGCGCAACAGCGTCTGCTGCGCGACGAACGCGCGGTGGCGCTGGGCGTGCAGGCCGCGACGGTGGCACATGAGATGGGTACGCCGCTGTCGACCATCGCGATGCTCACGGAAGAGCTGCGCGATGCCGCGCGCAGCGACGAAGGCCTGAAGGCGTACGCCGCCGACCTCGATATCCTCGACCAGCAGTTGACGCTGTGCACGTCGGCACTTGCGCGCCTGCGCAGCCGCGCGTCGACGCAAGGCAGCCGCCAGCGTGTCGACGAATGGCTCGACTCGTTCGCCAATCAGTGGCGGCTGCGGCATCCGCACGTCAAGTTCGAGCGTGTGGGCGAGCCGCCCGCGAACGTCAGTGTCGACGATACGGTCGCCGTCAGCCAGATTCTCACCATCCTGCTCGACAACGCCGCGCGCGCGAGCCGCGATCACGTGACGCTCGCCGCCAGGCTCGCCGACAACGACTCGATCGACTTCGAAGTCTGCGACGCCGGCCCTGGCGTGCCGGCGTCGCTGCGTGGCTTGCTGGGCGCAGCGCCCGTCGACAGCACGCAGGGCGGGCATGGGGTCGGGCTGTATCTGGCGTTTTCGGCGGCTGCGCGGCTCGGTGGATCGATCGAGCTCACGGACGTCAGCGAAATCAAGCCGCGCGGCACGCGCGCAGTATTGCGGTTGCCTTTGGCCCGCGAGCAAACAGACGCGGGCCGGCAGGGCGCCGCGTCGTCCAATACGGAGAAGCAAGCATGAGCGATAAGAATTTTCTGGTCATCGACGACGACGAAGTGTTCTCCGGCATCCTCGCGCGCGGTCTGACGCGTCGCGGCTTCACGGTGTCCGAGGCGCACAACGCCGACGAAGCGATTCGCCTCGCCAATCAGCAGAAGTTCGGGCAGATCACCGTCGATCTGCATCTGGGCAACGACTCCGGGCTGAATCTCGTCGCGCCGCTGCGCGACCTGCAACCGAATGCGCGGATGCTGGTGCTGACAGGTTATGCGAGCATCGCGACAGCCGTTCAGGCGGTGAAGGACGGCGCGGACAACTATCTGGCCAAGCCCGCGAACGTCGAAACGATCCTCTCCGCGCTGCAAACGGAAGCGAGCGCATTGCAGGCCGAAGAGGCGATCGAAAATCCGACGCCATTGTCGGTTGCTCGGCTGGAGTGGGAGCACATCCAGCGCGTGCTCGCGGAAAACGGCGGCAACATTTCGGCGACGGCGCGCGCGCTGAACATGCATCGACGCACGTTGCAGCGCAAGCTCGCGAAGCGGCCGGTCAAGCAATGACCTTGCCGTAGTTTCTTGCGGCCGGACATGAAAAAGGGCGGCGCTCCTTGCGGAGCGCCGCCCTTTCGTTTGGCCTTTCGTTTGGCCCTTTCGCGGGGGTAACGACGCGCGTTACAGCACGTAGCGAGACAGGTCCTCGTCCTGCGCAACCTCGTTCAGCGCGCGATCGACATAAGCCGCGTCGATCACCACGTGCTTGCCGGCATGGTTGCCCGCCGAGAACGAGACTTCCTCGAGCAGCTTTTCGATGACCGTATAAAGACGGCGTGCGCCGATGTTTTCCGTCTTCTCGTTCACCGAGTAAGCGATTTCCGCAAGACGGCGGATGCCGTCGTCGGCGAATTCGAGGTGCACGTCTTCCGTTTCGAGCAGCGCCTGGTATTGCTTGACGAGGCTGGCGTCGGTGGCGTCGAGAATCGCTTCGAAGTCCTTCACCGACAGCGAATCCAGTTCGACGCGAATCGGAAAGCGCCCTTGCAGTTCGGGAATCAGATCGCTCGGCTTCGCAAGATGGAATGCGCCGCTCGCGATGAACAGGATGTGATCGGTCTTCACCATCCCGTACTTCGTGTTGATCGTCGTGCCTTCGACGAGCGGCAGCAGATCGCGCTGCACGCCCTGACGCGAGACCTCGCCGCCGCCGGCTTCGCTGCGCGACGCGATCTTGTCGATTTCATCGAGGAACACGATGCCGTTCTGCTCGACGTTCTGCACGGCCTTCGTCTTGACCTCTTCGTCGTTGAGCATTTTCGCGGCTTCTTCGTCGGTGAGGAGCTTGAGCGCTTCCTTCACCTTTACCTTGCGGCGCGTCTTCTTGCCGCCGCCCAGGTTCGCGAACATCGAGCGGATCTGCTCGGTCATGTCTTCCATGCCCGGCGGGCCCATGATGTCCATCATGGTTTGCGGCATCTCGATGTCGAGCTCGATTTCCTTGTCGTCGAGCACGCCTTCGCGCAGGCGCTTGCGGAACGTCTGACGCGTCGCGTTCGATTCGTCGCCGCCCGACTCTGCGCCCGAGCCGAAGCCGACCGTGCGCGCGCCCGGCAACAGCGTATCGAGAATGCGGTCTTCGGCGAGATCCTCCGCCTTGGTGCGGACCTTGCGCATTTCGGTTTCGCGCGTCTGCTTGACCGAGATTTCGATCAGGTCGCGCACGATGCTGTCGACGTCGCGGCCCACGTAACCGACTTCGGTGAACTTGGTCGCTTCGATCTTGATGAACGGCGCGTCGGCGAGCTTCGCGAGGCGACGCGCGATTTCCGTCTTGCCGACGCCCGTCGGCCCGATCATCAGGATGTTCTTCGGCGTGATTTCCTGGCGCAGCGGGTCGGCGACCTGCTGGCGGCGCCAGCGGTTACGCAACGCAACCGCGACGGCCTTCTTCGCGCGATTCTGGCCGATGATGTGCTTGTCGAGTTCCGAGACGATCTCGGCGGGAGTCATGGTGCTCATCGTGTGTCCTTACTCGATTGTCTCGATGACGCGGTTGTGGTTCGTGTAGATACACATGTCGCCGGCGATCTCCAGCGACTTTTCGACGATCTCGCGCGGCGAAAGATCCGTGTTGTCGGCGAGCGCCTTCGCAGCCGCTTGCGCGTACGCGCCGCCGGAGCCGATTGCGCAGATGCCGCCCTCGGGGTCGAGCACGTCGCCGTTGCCGGTGATGACGAGGGTGGTGGTCGCGTCGGCCGTGATCAGCATGGCTTCCAGACGCCGCAGCATGCGGTCGGTGCGCCAGTCTTTCGCGAGTTCGACGGCGGCGCGCGTGAGATTGCCCTGATGCTTTTCAAGCTTGGCTTCGAAGCGGTCGAGCAGCGAGAACGCGTCGGCCGTGCCGCCGGCGAAGCCGACCAGCACCTTGCCGTTGTAGATGCGGCGGACCTTCTTCGCGCCGCCCTTCATGACGATGTTGCCCAGCGTGACCTGGCCGTCGCCGCCGAGCGCGACCTTGTCGCCGCGGCGCACGGAGACGATCGTCGTGCCGTGAAATTGCTCCATATGCGTTCCTTTTCCAAAACCGCAAATATCTTGCGTGGGACCAGAGCAAGCGCTAAAGCGCCAGCTCTGGGTCGATTCGCCCAAGGACGGGAGTAAGCGCCGAAGCGCCAACGCCGGTCGATTCGCCTCGGGGACGCGGAGGCGTCGATGCGCCACCACGGAATCCGGGAGCGGCCGGCGCGCGATGCTGAGTGCCGCGCGCGCGTGCAACGCATGTCGGATTTATTTTAGGGCGAGCGCGGCCATATCAAGAGGCGCAGTCGAACGGGCTCGAGAAAAGCTGGAAGAGCGCGGTGAGCGCGAAAACGCCGCGCGAGGGTTTCAGCGGCGGTAAAAGGTGCTGGCGGGGCGTCCGCGTGCCCGATTATGCGGCGCGCATTTACCGATTAGCGTAGGCAAGCTGACAAGCGGACCGACAAAAGCGCCGCCTGAAAAGAAAAAAGAGGCGCACGATCCACCGTGCGCCTCTGACGAAGCGTGTCTGGGGCGCGGACCCCGAAAACCGCGCCGCCCGTCGATCAGTCGCCGAACAGCTTCTGGCGCAGTTCGCGGCGTTCCTGTGCTTCGAGCGACAGGGTGGCGGTGGGGCGCGCGAGCAGGCGGGGAATGCCGATCGGCTCGCCCGTTTCCTCACACCAGCCGTACTCGCCCGATTCGATCCGCGCGATCGATTGCTGCACCTTCTTCAGCAGCTTGCGTTCGCGGTCGCGCGTGCGCAGTTCCAGCGCATGCTCTTCCTCGATCGTCGCGCGGTCGGCCGGGTCCGGCACGATCACGGTTTCGCGGAGGTTTTCGGTGGTCTGGCCGGCATTGCGGAGAATGTCCGCCTGCAGCTGCTCGAGCCGGTTCTTGAAGAAAGCGAGCTGATCCTCATTCATGTAATCCTTGTCGCTCATCTTCAGGATTTCGGCTTCGGTCAAGAGTCGTTTCGTCGTCATCTGGCTTGCTTCGTCAATGTGAGGCAAATCATTGCCCGCACTTTCGTGTTGCCCGCAAAGGCGCCTCGATGACGCTCAAATGAGCGCCGGCGAACACGGACGGTGGGCTGTCGTGACGCCGAAGCGCCGATGCGGGGCCGAACTCCTCTGGAAACCGATTCTTCCAATGCTCCTGAGGCAATGCTTCCCGGCAGCGCGTTATAAGCCGGAGTGTGGCCGGCATGTGGGCGATGTCCCCGGATTAGATTTTCCGGCGCCGTTTTTCGGCCCGGCACGGCTGCGAAGCGACTACGCGCTTTACACCGGGCAAATCGTTCTCTTTCTCCAGTGGGGCCGTATTGTAACTGAATCACAATACGAAACCGCAAGCGGGGGAAATCCCTGCCGCAAACTCCACTTATCGTGAAAATATAACGCGCTGTTCACTAAAAAGCGATGGTCGGACACGTATTCTCGTAACAGGGTTTTCACGTGCTTTGACCGCAAGCCGGCTTTTAAATTGCCGTGCTCGCGCTCCTAAGGTCTTTTTCGCGTTGGGAAGCGAACAAAAGGCAACTGGGATGAACGCCAGAAGGCGTTCATCCCATAGCAGAGAACGAATCAGACGAGGCAGGCTTCAAGACCGTCGGTGATCAGGTCTTGCGGCAGGTCGATGCCGATGAACACCATCTTGTTGGTCTTTTTCTCGATGGGTTGCCACTTGGCGGCGAGGTCGCTGCCCATCATCTGGTGCACGCCCTGGAAGACGACCTTGCGATCGACGCCCTTCATGTACAGCACGCCTTTGTAGCGCAGCAGGCGTTCGCCATAGATCTGCAGAATGCCGCCGAGAAAGTCTTCGAGCTTGTTCGGATCGAACGGGCGGTCGTTGCGGAAAACGAACGACTTGATCTTGTCGTCGTGATGCGCGTGATGGTGATGATGATGGCCGTGATCGTGGCCTTCATGATCGCACTGGCCATGATCGTGATCGCAGTTCGCGTGATCGTGGTCGTGATCATGGTCGTGATGCGCGTGGTCGTGGTCGTCTTCGACGAGGAAGTCCGGGTCGATTTCCAGCTTCGCGTTCAGGTTGAAGCCGCGCAGATCGAAGATTTCCTTGATGTCCGCTTCACCGAAATTCACGACGCGGATCTGCGCCCGCGGGTTCATGTGCAGCAGACGATGGCGCAGGTCGCCAACCGCGTTTTCGTCGACGAGATCGGACTTGGTGATGAACAGACGGTCCGCGAAACCGACCTGGCGCTGCACGACTTCGTGTTCGTCGAGTTGTGCGTTGGCGTGCTTCGCGTCGACGAGCGTGATGATCGCGTCGAGCAGGAATTCGTCGGCGATCTGGTTATCCATGAAGAAGGTCTGCGCGACGGGGCCGGGATTGGCTAGGCCCGTCGTTTCGATCACGACGCGATCGAAGTCCACCTTGCCTTCCTGCTTCTGCGCGGCGAGGTCGCTGAGCACGCGCGCGAGGTCGCCGCGAATCGTGCAGCAGATGCAGCCGTTGCTCATCTGGATGATCTGCTCGCCCGTGTCCTGCACGAGGATGTCGTTGTCGATGTTCTCTTCGCCGAACTCGTTTTCGATCACGGCGATCTTCATGCCGTGCTTCTCGTTCAGGATGCGCTTGAGCAGCGTGGTTTTGCCGCTGCCGAGGAAGCCGGTCAGGATAGTGACGGGAATCATGTTGTTCGCCATGTGAGGTCGCCTTGTGTTCGTCAAACTGGGGTGCGAACCGCGCGCTGCGCGCAGGGCCCGAACCGCATGAATTCAGCTGAATATTGAAGCATAAGTGCCGGGGCGCCGCTGCTGCATGGCCAAAGCCCCGTCAACGCCAGGGAAATAACGCCTTAACTATGGGCGATCAGGCGATTTGCAACAATAGGCCTTTCAGATATTCGCCTTCCGGAAACGCGGTCAGCAACGGATGATCGACGCCCGCGCCCAGGCGCTTGAGGATACGCGCGTCGACGCGCGCGTCGGCGGCCGCGCCGGCGACGATCTTCTGAAACAGCTCCGCATCGATCGCGCCCGAGCACGAATAGGTAAACAGCAGGCCGCCCGGCCGCAACAGCTTGAGACCGGTGAGGTTGATGTCCTTATACGCGCGCGCGGCGCGGTCCACGTGCTCGCGCGACGGCGCGAACTTCGGCGGATCGAGCACGATCAGGTCGAAGCGCTCGCCGTCGTCGTACAGGCGGCGCAGCGTCTTGAAGGCGTCGGCGTCGAGCCAGGTCGCGCGTTCGGCGTCGAAGCCGTTGGCCGTGACATTTGCTTGCGCCAATGCCAGCGCTTCGCCGGATGAGTCGATCGATACCACGCGCTTCGCGCCGCCCTTGAGCGCCGCGAGCGAGAAGCCGCCCGTGTAGCAGAAGCAGTTCAGCACGTCGCGGCCGTTCGACAGTTCCTGCACCAGCGCGCGGTTGTCGCGCTGATCGACGTAGAAGCCCGTTTTGTGGCCGTTGCGCACGTCGACGTGATACCGCACGCCGTTTTCGCTGGCGATCAGCGTCTCGGGCGGCGCGTCGCCGGCGAGTACGCCGACCGTCTGTTCGAGCCCTTCCTTTTCGCGGATCGACACGTCCGAGCGCTCATAGACGTTCGGGCAGCCCGTCGCGCCAACCAGCGCCTGCACGATCGCGTCCTTCCATGCTTCGACGCCCGCTGCCATGAACTGACAGACGATCTGACCACGCTTCGTTTCATCGTCCTGGATGTAATAGTCGACGATCAGCCCCGGCAGGCCGTCCGCCTCGCCGAAGATCAGCCGCGTCGCGCCCGTGTTGTGCACCATCGACTGACGGTGTGCGAGCGCGCGCTGCACGCGGCGCTTGAAGAACGCGTGATCGACGGGTTCGTTTTCGTCGAAGCTCCAGACCCGCGCGCGAATCTGCGAATGCGGGCTGTACGCGGCGCGAGCGAGAAAGCGGCCGTCGTGCGCGCGCACCAGCACGGTGGCGCCGGCGGCGGGCTTGCCGTCGACGCGGTCGATCGCATTCGCGTAGACCCACGGATGCCGGCGCAGCAGCGATTTCTCTTTCGACGGTTTCAGCGTAACGGTATTCATGACTTCGTGAGGATTCAGCAGAACAATATGCCGCGCGAAGCGGCAAAGCGGATATGACTGGCGGCCTGAGCAGCGTCAGTCGCGTTTTTTTGCGCGCGGATGCGCCTGATCGTAAATTCGCGCGAGGTGCTGAAAATCGAGGCCCGTGTAGACCTGGGTCGCAGCGATGCTCGCGTGGCCGAGCAGTTCCTGCACGGCACGCAGGTCGCCGCTCGACTGCAGCACGTGGGTCGCGAACGAATGGCGCAGCACGTGCGGATGAACGTTGGCGGGAATGCCCGCCGTGAGCGCCATGCGCTTCACACGATCGCGCACGACATTCGGCGACATGCGGTTGCCGCGCGCCGAGACGAACAGCGGATGCGGATCGAGCTTCACCAGTTCGCCGCGTACCGCGAGCCAGGCGCGTAGTGCATCCAGCGCCTTGCTGCCGACGGGCACTGTGCGACGCCGCTCGCCCTTGCCGAGCACTTCGACTTCGGCTTCGTCGAGCTTCAGCCAGCCCGTCGAGCGATAGCCCTCGGCATCGAAGAAATGCACGTCGAGGCTGACCAGCTCCGACAGACGCAATCCCGACGAATAGAACAGTTCGAGCATGGCGTGATCGCGCGCGCCTTCGGCCGTCGCCGTCGCGGGGGCTTCCATCAGCCGGTGTGCGTCGTCGACGGAGAGCGCTTTCGGCAGCGTCTTCGCCCGTTTGGGTGCGCGCACCGTGGCGACGGGATTCGCGGGCAACTCGATGCGCCCGGCGAGCCAGCGGTAGAACGCGCGCCACGCCGACAGCCGATGCCCGATCGAGCGCGCCGACAGCCCGCCCGCATGCGCGCGTGCCACGGCGCCGCGAATGTCGGTAGCGGTGAGGCTTTCGAGCGGCCGTCCGTTCGCGAGCGTTTTCAACTCGTCGAGCTCGTGCGTGTAAGCGCGCAAGGTGTGCGCCGACAACCGCCGCTCGTGCTCGAGGCTCGACAGATAGGTGGCGATCGGGTCGGCGGATGTCACGTGACGGACGCTCAGCGCGGCAGCAGGCGGCTCAGCGCGGCGCTCGCGAGTGCGCCGATCTGCGTGAGGAAATCGGTGGCCATGCCGTCGTGGAAACGGCGCGAATCGGGCGAGCCCATGACCAGCAGCCCGAACGCGGCGGCGTCGTTCGACGCTTCCGGGTCGCGCAGCGCGATCAGCGCAATCGATTCGGTGCCGTTGCCGGATACGCCGTCACCGGGAGCCGCAGTCTCGCCGGCCACGGTCGACACGGCGGGCGTCAGCCACTGCGCCGCCTCGAAGCCCGTATTCGAGCCGCAATACGGCGTGGAGAGGCTGTTCGCGAAGATACGCACTTCCTCGCCGACGTGGCGCGTGAACTCCGCCTGCGAGTACGGCTCGGATACTTCCCACACGCGTAGCGCCGCTTGCGGCACGTCGAACACGTCGCGCAGGCCCATGGCGATCGTGCGCGGCAGTGCGCCGGGATCGCGCTCGGCCATCACGCGCGTCGTCCAGCGGCCGAATTTCGACGCGATGCTGTCGTTTTCGTGGCCATAGCGCAGCAATTCGGCGAGACGCCGCTCGAGATGCTTGTTCTTCTCGCGCAGCATGTCCATCTGACGTTCCTGCAGCGACACGGCAGCCTTGCCGTGCGGATTGGCGAGCCGCACGGACGCGAGCAGTTCCGCGTGCTCGGTGAAGAATTCGGGGTTGGCCAGCAGGTAGTCGGCGACTTCGCGATCGTTCATGGTTTCAGCTTAATGGTTGCGCGCTTCGTTACTGTCTTGCTGCCGCGCCACGCGGTCCAGCCTGCGCGCGGCGGTGATGCATTCAGTCGGCCAGCTCTATTTCGCCTTCGAACACGGTGGCGGCCGGGCCTGCCATCATCAGCGGCGACGCGGGCTCGCCGTCCCACGCGATGGTCAGCATGCCGCCATGCGTGTGGACCTTGACGGGCTCGTCGAGCAAGCCGCGACGGATGCCTGCCGCGACGGCCGCGCAGGCGCCCGTGCCGCACGCGAGCGTTTCGCCCGCGCCGCGCTCGTAGACGCGCAGCTTGATCTCGTTGCGGCTGACGATCTGCATGAAGCCCGCATTGACCCGCTGCGGGAAGCGCGGATGGTTTTCGATGACGGGGCCGTCGGCGAGCACGGGGAACGCTTCGACGTCGTCCACGATCTGCACGGCGTGCGGATTGCCCATCGACACGACCGACACCCAGCGCGTCGCGCCGTTGACGTCGAGCGGATAGAGCGCGTCGTTGCCTTCGTGGCGCGCATCGAGGCCGCTTGCGTCGAACGGCACCTGTGCCGGCTCGAACACGGGCGCGCCCATGTCGACGACGACTTCGCCGTTAGCCTGCATGGTCAGCGTGATCACGCCTTTCTGGACCTGGACGCGCACGCTTTGCTTGTCGGTGAGGCGCGTGTCGCGCACGAACTTGACGAAGCAGCGCGCGCCGTTGCCGCAGTGCTCGACCTCGCCGCCGTCGCAATTGAAGATGCGGTATCTGAAATCGACGCCTTCGACAGTCGGCTTCTCGACCACCAGCAACTGGTCCGCGCCGACGCCGAAATGCCGGTTCGCGAGCGCGCGCACCTGCGCTTCCGTCAGATTGAGCGGTTGCGTGTAGCCGTCGAGCACGACGAAGTCGTTGCCCGCGCCGTGCATCTTGGTGAATTTCAGTTTCATGCCGCTATTGTAAGTGACTGGCCGGACCTCTCGCCCACTGTGCGCCGCCGCGCTTCAGTAAAAACTCGGATCGCCGGGCGGGCGGGTCTTGAAGCGCTTGTGCACCCAGTAATACTGCTCGGGAATGCGCGGAATCTGCTCTTCGAGAAACTCGTTCATGCGGCGGGCGTCGGCGTCGTCGTCGCCCGTGGGGTAGTTGTCCCACGGCTTGAACACCTTCAGCCGGTAACCCTTGTAGTTGGGCAGCACTTCGCCGATGAACGGCACGACCTGCGCGCGCCCGACTTTCGCGAGCCGCCCGACGGCCGTCAGCGTGCAGGTCGGCACGCCGAAGAACGGCACGAAGGTCGAATTGCGCATGCCGTAGTCCATGTCGGCGCCGAGCATCACCGGCTTGCGATCGCGCAGCCAGCGCAGCACGATGCGCGCGCTGTCGGCGCGGCTGGCCATTTCGGCATCGAAGCGGCCGCGCTGCGCCTTCGCCACTGCTTCCAGCTGCGGGTTCGACATCGGTTGATACAGCGAGCCGCAGGGGCGCTTCAGCGAATAGTTGAGGAAGATCGAGCCCGCCTCGATACCGACGAAGTGAAAGCCCAGAAACAGCGTGGGCGGCAGATCGGGATCGGTGAGATCGATTTCGCTGTCCAGCTGGATCAGCTTCTCGAGCTTTTTCGCCGAGCCGAACCACTGCACGCTGCGTTCGAGATAGCTGCGGATCGCGTGCCGGAAGTGCTTTTGCGCGACTTCCTCGCGGCGCTCGTCGCTCCACTCGGGGAAGCACAGCTTCAGATTGATGTGGACGATGCGGCGGCGGCGGCTCGGAATCTGATACAGCAGCCAGCCGAGGCCGTCGCCCAGACGCGCGACGAAGCCATACGGCAGCAAAGCGAACAGCTTGAGCAGACCGATAGCGAGATTGACGCCCAGTCGGCTCAGCATGCGGCGGCTCCGATTCGTGCGCGAGACCACGCAGGGTAAAGAAAAACGGCAGAAAGGACGATATACCGCACGCGCAGACACTCTGTGACAAAAGAAAGAAGTCGCTATAATAAGGGCTTCGCCGAGTTAATAGACAACTTGCGGGGCGAAGCCGGCAGGCGCTTATCTTTCAGATAGGTGCCCGACGGTCAGGAAATCCGCTAAAGCGTCGCCGCTTCAGGCTCGAAGCAGGCTACGTGGAACTCAACCGTAACCAATAAGGGAGCCTGTAACGTGGCTAACGATTACCTCTTCACCTCTGAATCCGTCTCCGAAGGCCATCCGGACAAGGTCGCTGACCAGATTTCGGACGCCATCCTCGACGCGATCCTCGCCCAGGATAAATACTCGCGCGTTGCCGCGGAAACGCTGTGCAACACGGGTCTCGTCGTGCTGGCGGGTGAAATCACCACGACGGCCAACGTCGATTACATCCAGGTCGCGCGCGACACCATCAAGCGCATCGGCTACGACAACACCGATTACGGCATCGACTACCGCGGCTGCGCGGTGCTCGTCGCGTACGACAAGCAATCGCCGGATATCGCGCAAGGTGTCGACCGCGCGCACGACAACAACCTCGACCAGGGCGCTGGCGATCAGGGCCTGATGTTCGGCTACGCATGCGACGAAACGCCCGAACTGATGCCGCTGCCCATCTACCTGTCGCACCGCCTCGTGGAGCGTCAGGCGAATCTGCGCCGCGACGGCCGTCTGCCGTGGCTGCGTCCGGACGCGAAGTCGCAGGTTACCGTTCGCTATGTCGACGGCAAGCCGCATTCGATCGACACCGTCGTTCTGTCCACGCAGCACGCACCGGAAATGGAACTGGCGCAACTGCGCGAAGCCGTGATCGAAGAGATCATCAAGCCGACGCTGCCCGCTGACCTCATCAAGGGCGACATCAAGTTCCTCGTGAACCCGACCGGCCGGTTCGTGATCGGCGGCCCGCAGGGCGACTGCGGTCTGACGGGCCGCAAGATCATCGTCGACACGTACGGCGGCGCGGCTCCGCACGGCGGCGGCGCGTTCTCGGGCAAGGATCCGTCGAAGGTCGACCGCTCGGCTGCTTACGCTGGCCGCTATGTCGCCAAGAACATCGTCGCGGCGGGGCTCGCCTCGCGCGCGCTGATCCAGGTGTCGTACGCCATCGGCGTGGCGCAGCCCACGTCGGTGATGGTCAACACGTTCGGCACGGGCCGCGTGTCGGATGCGACGATCACGCGTCTGGTTCAGGAACACTTCGACCTGCGTCCGAAGGGCATCGTCCAGATGCTCGACCTGCTGCGCCCGATCTACGAAAAGACGGCAGCTTACGGCCACTTTGGCCGCGAAGAGCCGGAATTCTCGTGGGAAGCGACCGACAAGGCACTCGCACTGGCAGAAGCGGCCGGTACGGAGCCGGTTGCCGCGCTCGCCTGAGTCAAGCTGTGAACGCGCCGCGCGGCTGATTGTCGCGCGGTGTCATGGGTTCAGATCGAAGGAAGCGAAAACGCCCTGCATGCGCTGAGAAGCGCGTGCAGGGCGTTTTGTTCTGGTGCGGCGGTTTCGTCGCGAACCGCGCGCGCAACGTCGCACTAACGACTGTAGCGGCGCATCTGTCGCCTGCGAAAGCGAAACCGAACGGGCGCGCCCTTAGCGAGCAAACGCAAACCAGCCTTCGCTCGTCACCGACAGACGGCGCGGACGGCGGCTCGTCGGATGCGGCGCGCTCGTGGGCTTGGCGGCGCGCGGCGACACGCCGAGCATCCGTACGGGCGCCGGATTGCGCAGCAACGTGCGCAGCGAGAAACGCCGCGACGCGCCCTGCATGCTCAGTGCGCTGAAGAAGGTGCGGAACCAGACGCGCACGTTATCGACGGGCTTCGCGTCGCGCAGTTGCTCGGCGAGTGCGCGCGTGCGCGCGGTATGGTGACGCAGGGCGCGCGCCACATGGCGGCGCGCGGGACGCGCGGCGTTGAACGCGTGGGTAAGGCGAGTGCTCAATGGGCTGTGCATGGCTTTAGGAATCAGGCGACGTGACACGCGACGAAGGGTGCGGCAAAAGCAGCACCATCCATGCCAGCGAGTGGGACGCAATAGCCTGAGGAAAGACGGAATGAATCAGCAGCGGCTGCGGATGGCCGTGCCGATGGCGGAGTAGCGTGTGTTGCAATCGACATGGACGACAGGCTACACGTGATTCGTGACCGTCGAAAGTCCGGAGGGATCAGGGTTTTTACGAGGATGAAGCCGGCACGATCGCGCCCTTTGCGCTCGACGAACGTGCACGACTGCCCATCCGGCGTGCAGCTTCGCCCGTCCCGATTGCACGTCGGGATCAACACAAACGCATGACGGGCGCCCGTACGATCGTGCCCGTTTTACAATGGGAAGCCGTTGTCGAACGAACGCTAGCTGAACGGAACGTCCATGTCAGTCCATTCGAAAAAAGAGCAGATCCAGGTGCTGCGGGATCAGGGTTACGTCATCGTCCCGGGCCTCATCACGCCCGAGCGCTGCGCCGAGATGAAACAGATCGCGCGCCGGCAGTTGCAGGAAGCCGCCGAGCCGGTCGAGTTCGAAGCGGACCTGCGTTATCCGGGGGCGCCGGAGTCGAAGCACGCGCCGGGCGGTCATACGGTGCGGCGGCTGCTCGATGCATACGCGCGTCATCCGTACTTTGCCGCGTGGGCGACGGCGCCTGAGATTCGGCGCTGGATGGAACTGTATTTCGGCGAAGAGCCGAGGCTGTCGCGCGCGCATCACAACTGCATGATGACCAAGCATCCCGCGTACGGCAGCCTGACGGGCTGGCATCGCGACGTGCGTTACTGGTCGTTCGAGCGGGACGATCTGGTGTCGGTGTGGCTCGCGCTCGGCGACGAAACCGTCGATAACGGCGCACTCTGGTTCGTGCCCGGCTCGCACTCGGCGGCGTTCACGTCGGACCGTTTCGACGACGCGAAGTTTTTCCGCTCCGATCTGCCCGAGAACGATGCGTTGATCCGCAAAGCGGTGTCGCCCGGATTGAAAGCGGGCGACGTCGTGTTCTTCCACTGCAACACGCTGCATTCGGCGGGCAAGAACCTGTCCGATCAGGTGAAGTTCTCGCTCGTCTTCACCTATCACGGCGCGAGCAACGTGCCGCTGCCGGGCTCGCGGTCCGCGTCCAAGCCCGAAGTGGCGTTCTGAACGCTGACTGTTAGCGCTTCGACGACGCGAGCCCGATCAATCCGGCGAGCGTCGCGACGATGCCGCCTGCGATCAGGAAGATGGTTTTGTTGGTCGGCGAACCGGTGAACACGCGCGACACGTCGTTGCTGAACGAATGAAACGACTGGCCGCCGAAATACAGCAGCACCACGCCGCCGACGATCAATGCGAGCGAGATCGCTTTGGTCATGAACACTCCTCATCGTGGGATTACAGTGGCCGAAAGTCTAGGCGATGGCCGCCGCCGAGTCCATGTTCGCTTCCCGCAATGTGGGCGCCTGCAGCAAGCGCGGCGATTGGCTAACATAGTGGGTTGGGCCGCTGCCGCATGATTGCGCGCCGATGTGATACCGGTATCAGGTCAGGCGGCACTTCGCTACCAGGCATCCTAATCACGACAAGATTATTCACGCGATGCGCGCGCCGCATCGCAGACTCCACTCCTGTTCTCGACAAGGACACCAGCAATGGCTTACGAAGCAGCTTCAGCACGCTATTCGGACATGCAGTACCGCGTTAGCGGCAAGTCAGGTCTCAAACTGCCCGCGCTGTCGCTCGGCCTGTGGCACAACTTCGGCGACACCACGCCGATCTCGACGCAACGTGAGATTCTGCGCACGTCGTTCGATCTCGGCATCACGCACTTCGACCTTGCGAACAACTACGGGCCGCCGTACGGCAGCGCGGAAACCAACTTCGGTCGCATCTTCAAGGACGACTTCAAGCCGTATCGCGACGAACTGCTGATCTCGTCGAAGGCTGGCTGGGACATGTGGCCCGGCCCGTACGGCCAGGGCGGCGGCTCGCGCAAGTACATCCTCGCGAGCCTCGACCAGAGCTTGCAGCGCATGGGTCTCGACTACGTCGACATTTTCTATTCGCATCGCTTCGACGTCGACACGCCGCTCGAAGAAACGGCGGGCGCGCTCGCGAGCGCCGTGCAGCAGGGCAAGGCGCTGTATATCGGCATTTCGTCCTACTCGGCGCAGAAGACGCGTGAAATGGCGAAGCTGCTGGCCGAATACAAGGTGCCGCTGCTGATCCATCAGCCGGCGTACAACATGCTGAACCGCTGGATCGAAGAGGAACTGCTCGACGCGCTGGAAGAGACCGGCTCGGGCGCGATTGCGTTCACGCCGCTTGCGCAAGGCCTGCTGACGGGCAAGTATCTGAACGGCGTGCCGCAGGATGCGCGCGTCAACAAGGCGGGCGGCGGCTCGTTGAAGCAGGAGCATCTGAGCGAGCAGAACATCGAGCGTGTGCGCAAGCTCAACGACATTGCGCAGCGTCGCGGGCAGAGCCTTGCGCAGATGGCGCTTGCATGGACGTTGCGCGATCCGCGGGTGACGTCGGCGTTGATCGGCGCGAGCAAGGCTGAGCAGGTTCGCGAGAACGTCGCGGCGCTCAAGAACCTGTCGTTCACGGCGGAAGAGTTGGCAGAGATTGATCGTTATGCGACGGAGGGCAGTGTGAACCTGTGGGAGAAGCCTTCGACGGATCAGCATGTTTGAAGGTTTGGGTTTTTGGTTTGGCTGCGACGCGGGGGGGCTGGGGCTGGGGTTGGCGCTGGCATCCGCTCTACGTTAGCTCGCTTCAAGCGTCGCCCCTGTGCGGGGCGGCACCTACTTTTCTTT